>CAZVVH010000083.1:0-5490 GCA_964630475.1 uncultured Oscillospiraceae bacterium
AGTACAGCTGATCGCCGGCAGCTTCGGCGGCATCAACCTGGAAGACATCTCCGCGCCCCGCTGCTTCGAAATTGAAAAGAAGCTGAAGGAGCGCTGCGACATCCCCATTTTCCATGACGATCAGCACGGCACCGCCGTGGTGGTTCTGGCCGCCCTGACCAACGCCCTAAAGCTTGTGGGCAAGAGGATGGAGGATATTAAGGTGGTCACCTCCGGCGCAGGCGCCGCAGGCATCGCCATTATCAAGCTGCTGATGAGCCGGGGCGTGCAGGATGTCATCATGTGTGACCGCAAGGGCGCCATCTATGAGGGCCGGGAGGGCCTGAACCCTATTAAGGAAGAGATCGCCGCCGTCACCAACAAGGCCCACAAGTCCGGCTCCCTGCATGAGATGCTGGTGGGGGCTGATGTGTTCATCGGCGTTTCCTCCCCCGGCACCGTCACCAGGGAGGACGTGAAGAACATGGCCCCCGATGCCATCCTCTTCCCCATGGCAAACCCCACCCCCGAGATCATGCCCGACCTGGCCCTGGAGGCCGGCGCAGCAGTGGTGGGCACTGGCCGCTCCGACTTCCCCAATCAGATCAACAACGTGCTGGCCTTCCCCGGCATTTTCCGGGGTGCGTTCGATGTCCGGGCCTCGGATATCAACGACGCCATGAAGATCGCCGCCGCCAATGCCCTGGCCGAGCTGGTGGGCGACAAGCTGAACAAGGATTATATCCTGCCCTATGCCTTTGACGAGCGCGTGGCGCCCGCTGTGGCCGCCGCTGTGGCCCAAGCTGCCCGGGACTCTGGCGTGGCCCGGATCTGATCCGGAGGTTTCATCCTATGAATGACTGGCTGGAAATCAGCATTGACACCACCACGGAGGCCCTGGACGATCTGTCCGCCTATCTGATGGCGGTGGGCATTACCGGCCTTGTCCTGGAGGACGAGGAGGATTTTAACAGGTTCCTGGAGGAAAAGCACGAATACTGGGACTATGTGGATCAGGAGCTGCTGGATCAGAAGAAGGGGGTCTGCCGGGCCGTATTCTATGTCACCAACGACGAGGACGGCCGCGCCCGCCTGGAGGAGGTCAAGGCCGGGCTGGAGGGCTTCCGCAGCCGCTGCCCCCATGAGGTGGGCACACTGGAAATCCACGAAACCGGCCTCCAGGAGGAGGACTGGGCCAACAACTGGCGCAGGTATTACAAGCCCCTGGAAGTAGGGGAGAGGCTGTATATTGTCCCGGAGTGGATGGGGGAGGAGCCGATTCCCCAGGGCCGCACCCCTGTCTATCTGAACCCCGGCCTGATCTTCGGCACCGGATCCCACGCCTCCACCCAGCTGTGTCTGGAGGGCTTGCAGAAGGTGGTAAAGCCCGGGGACCGGATTTTGGACCTGGGCTGCGGCAGCGGCATTTTGGCCATTGCCGGCCTGTGCCTGGGGGCTGACAGCGCCGTGGGCTGCGACATTGACCCCAAGGCGGTGAAGGTGGCCATGGAGAACGCCTCCTTTAACGGCATTGACGGCGAACGGCTGGCTGTTTACGCAGGGAATGTGCTGGATAACCAAGACCTGCGGGAAAAGATGGCTGGCAGGTATCAGCTGGTGCTGGCAAATATCGTGGCGGACGTGATTATCCCCCTGTCCGCCATGGTGGACCCGTTCCTGGCAGAGGACGGCCTGTTTCTCTGCTCCGGCATCATCGACAGCCGCGCCCAGGAGGTGGCTCAGGCCCTGGAGGCCAACGGCCTGACCATTGTGGAGTCCGCCAGTCGGAGCGATTGGTATTTCTATATGGCAAAAAGGGCATGACGCGGAAGGGCTGCGCCTCTGGTTCAGGGGCGGCTCCGGGCAGTCCCCCTCGGAAAGGAAAACACACAAAATGCGCACTGCTTTTCTCGCAGTGCGCATTGCGCATTTTTGCCTGATGGGGCCGCTGATTTTATTTGTTTTCCTTTTTCGCCGCCGCCCTTAAGCTGTAAAATTTGCGCAGGACAGTCCGAAGCCGCTTATAGTAAACGACTCCCTGCTCCTGGCCAAATTTTTTTTGCAGCTCGCTGTGAATCAGAGAGAGCTGCTGGACGTTAAACCCATCCAGCATCTCCAGAATCCAGCTGCGGTCGGCCTCTGCGCACTCCTTGCCCAACGCCTTTTCCACCAGCTTCTCAGGAGTCAGCGGCTCCTGAGGCTCGGCGGCCGCCGGGGCCGCGGACCCTTTGGCGGCGGGCTTGGGCTGGGACTTCGAATCGGACTGCTCCCTCTGTTTCCCAAGGGCAGTCTGTTTTTTGCGGATCAGCTGCGTGCTGGTCAGCCGGGCCACCTTTCTCTCCCGATCCGTCCAGAAATGGATCACAGCATCATAGCCGGTATCGTTGGAGACAATGATATACTCGGTCTTGGCTGCGGTTTTCAGCAGGTAGCCCAGATAGGAGACCAGCTGGAAATCCAGTCCGTTGTTGCCGGTATAGCATTCCATCAGCTCAAAGCAATCCGGATATTGAATGATGAAACCCAAATCCGTATAGGAAACATGGGGAGAATTGGCGGTATAGAAGAGAATCATCCTGTCGTTTTTGGTAATCTCCGGCAGAAGCTCCTTCCAGGTACTGTTTACGTTTTCTGTGTCAACCAGATAAACTCTCTTTGTCATTGACGGCACCACACTTTTCCGCGGCGGCCATCAGGCAGGTCTATTGTAACACAGATTTCAAAAAATGGAAAGCGGGGAAGCACCCTTGGAAAGCACCACCAAGCTTCCCGGACTTGACAATGAGACGCCGTTCTTTATAATAATAAACAGAAACGAAAAGAGGTGTTTGAATGACCCGGGAAGAACGGCTGGCCAGTGCCAATTTGAACAAGCTCATGGTCTCCATGGCCATCCCCACTATGGTGGCCCAGATCATCAATATTTTATACAATCTGGTGGACCGAATCTATATCGGCCACATCCCCAACGTGGGCGCCTCTGCTCTGACCGGTGTGGGCGTCACCCTGCCCCTGATTGTCTTTATCTCCGCTTTTTCTGCTTTTGTAGGCAACGGCGGCGCCCCTCTGTCCGCCATCTGGATGGGCAAGGGAGACCGGGCCCGGGCGGAACAGATTCTGGGAAGCGGCGTCTTTCTCCTGGGCATTTTTACCGTGCTGCTGATGCTGGTGTTCTATCTGTTCCAGACCCCGCTGCTCTACGCCTTTGGCGCCAGCGACGCCACCATCGGCTATGCCAAGAGCTATCTCTCCTGGTATCTGGTGGGCACCCTCTGCGTGGAGCTGGCCCTGGGGCTGAACCCCTATATCATTTTCCAGGGGCAGTCCACCATCGGCATGCTCTCCATCCTCATCGGCGCAGTGCTCAATTTGATCCTGGATCCCATCTTCATTTTTCTCTTTGGGCTGGGGGTCACCGGCGCCGCCATCGCCACCGTGATCTCCCAGGCGGTTTCCGCCATCTGGGTCGTCTCCTTCCTGCTGGGGAAAAAGGCCACCCTGAAGCTGCGCGGAACGTATTTAAGGCCCCACTGGCCCAGCATCAAGAGCATTTGCGGCCTGGGCGTGTCCCCCTTTGTCATGCGGGCCACAGAGGGCCTAATCTCTGTGGTGATGAACCGCGGGCTTCAGGTCTATGGCGGCGACCTGTATGTAGGCTCCCTGACCATTATGCAGAGCGTCATGCAGTTCTTTTCCTCCCCTATGGCCGGCTTTACCTCCGGCGTGCAGCCCATTATCAGCTACAACTTCGGCGCGGGGAACTTTGACCGGGTCAGGGCCGCCTACCGGCGCATGATCGCCATCTGCACCGTCTTCTCCTTTGTAGTCACTCTGCTGACTATGTTTTTCCCCCAGTTCTTCGCCAGCCTGTTCACTCAGGACGCGGAGATGATCGCCCTGGTGGGCCGAAAGATGCCCCTGTTCATGTGCGGCATGCTGATCTTTGGCCTGCAAATGTCCATCCAGCCCACCTTCCTGGCCCTGGGACAGGCGAAGCTCTCCCTCCTGATCGCCATGCTGCGCAAGGTGATCCTGCTGGTGCCCCTGGCGTTGATTCTCCCCCGGTTCCTGGGGGTGGACGGTGTCTACTACGCGGAGCCGATTTCCGACATTCTCTCCGCCACCACCGCCACCGTCCTATTCCTTGTCTATATCCGGCGGATCCTGTCCACCGAAAGCCTGAACAAAATCCGATAACAGGAGGCTTACATGCCAAACTACTATGCACATTCCATCTTCGGCCGCAAGATTTGCGACTCCGTCAGCCCTGACCTGCGGGCGGTGATCAAAGGGCAGTGGCAGGGCTATGCCTGCGGCCAATACGGGCCGGATCCCCTGTTTTTCTACCAGCTGTGGCACCGCAACCCGGTGGAGCGGCAGGGCCACACCCTCCATGAAACCAGTCCCCGGAAGGTTTTGGAGCGCCTCCGCCGCCCCATTGAAAACGAAACCCCTTATACCTTGGGCTATGCGCTGGGCTTCCTCTGCCACTTCCTGCTGGACAGCAGCTGTCACCCCTATGTCCGGGCGGTTTCCGCCAGGGGAGAGATCAGCCATCTGGCCATGGAGGGGGAGTTTGACCGCTATCTCATGCGCCAGGCGGGGATCAAGCCTCACAAGATCACCCCCATGGAGCGGCCCTCCGACCCGGCGGTATTCAAGGCGGCGGCCTGCGCCTATGAGGGCGTCACCCCCAAGCAGTTTCAGCACTCCATGCGGGGCTTTTATTTCGCCTCCCGGATGCTGACCCGGTTCCAGGGGACGGTGTTCTGCCCGGCGGTGGATCTGGCCACCAGGGGAAATCAAAGCGCCTCCCGGATGCTCCTGCGCAAGCGGCCGGCAAAACCCAGCCTGGTCACCTCGGTTCAGCTGGAGAAACGGCTGAACGGCGCGGTAAACCCCGGGGGCGGCCTGGTGGAGCAGCTCTACCAGGCCTATCTCCGCGGGACCCCCATAAACTTCCTCCCAGCCCTGAATTTCCAAGGGGAGCCGGTGGAGCGATCCCTTGCAAGTCTATGAGAATAGATCGGGCCGGCAGAATCCGCTGACCTGAGCTTGTCGAAAAACTCGACAAGCTCTCTCGAAAATGCAAGCATTTTCTCGAATTTCTACAGCCTGAAGCGCGCCGCGGAGAATTTCCGCGGCGCGCTTGCGTTTCCTCTATCTTTTTCCGGTTTGCCTTAACCGCCAATAATCAGGGTCTCGCCGTCCATATCATCGGGACGCTCCAGACCCATCAGATCCAGCATGGTGGGGGCAATGTCGGCCAGGCGGCCATTGCGCAGGGTCACGCTGGCCCCCACAATGCACAGGGGCACCAGGTTGGTGGTGTGTGCGGTATAGGGGGAGACGCCGTCCTCCTGAAGCATCTGCTCCGCATTACCATGGTCTGCGGTGATCAGGGACACGCCGCCCATATCGGAGGTGGCTTTGACCACCCGGGCAACCTGGGCATCCACCGTCTCCACTGCCTTTACAGCCGCCTCAAAGACGCCGGTGTGGCCCACCATG
>CAZVVH010000083.1:5500-8724 GCA_964630475.1 uncultured Oscillospiraceae bacterium
ACATCATACTTGCCGCTGTTGATCCGCTCCACGCAGGCGTCGGCCACAGCCTCCGCGCTCATCTCCGGCTGAAGATCATAGGTGGCCACCTTGGGGGAGGGGATCAGCACCCGGTCCTCACCGGGGAACACCTGCTCCACGCCGCCGTTGAAGAAGAAGGTCACATGGGCATACTTCTCCGTCTCCGCAATACGCAGCTGGGTCAGCCCCAGCTTGGAGATATACTCGCCAAAGATATTGGTCAGCTTCTGGCGGGGGAAGGCCACCTCCACGTTGGGCATGGTGGCGTCATACTCGGTGGTGCACACATACTGAACCTGGAAAAATCCCCGCTTCCGCTCAAAGCCGGTGAAGCTCTCGTCCACGAAGGAGCGGGTGATCTCTCGGGCCCGGTCCGGGCGGAAGTTGAAGAAGATGATGGAGTCACCCTCGCTGATCTCCGCACCCTGGGTGCAGACCACAGGCTCCACAAACTCATCGGTGATCCCGGCCTCATAGGACAGCTGCACAGCGCGGACAGGATCCGGCTCCACCGGCGCGTTGCCGTAGACCATGGCGGCATAAGCCCGCTCCACGCGGTCCCAGCGGTTGTCCCGATCCATGGCATAGAAGCGGCCCATAATGGTGGCGATCTGTCCCACGCCGGTCTGACGGCACTGCTCCACCGTCTCCTTCACAAAGTCCAGGCCGGAGGTGGGAGACACGTCCCGGCCATCCAGGAAGCAGTGGATATAAACCTTCTTCAGGCCCTGCTCCTTGGCCATTCTCAGGAAGGCGAACAGGTGGGTGATATGGGAGTGAACGCCGCCGCTGGACAGCAGACCCATCAGGTGGAGGGCGGAGTCCTTCTCCCGGCAGGCCCGCATAGCCCGCAGGTAGGCCGGGTTCTGGAAGAAGTCGCCATCGTCAATGGACTTGGTGATGCGGGGCAAATCCTGGAACACCACCCGGCCTGCGCCGATGTTGGTGTGACCCACCTCGCTATTGCCCATCTGACCGGCGGGCAGCCCCACGTCCAGCCCGGAGGCAGACAGGCGGCAAATGGGATTTGCGGCAAAGATCGCGTCCAGATTGGGAGTGGATGCAGCCTTGACTGCGTTGCCCACCTGGCTGTCACGGATGCCGAATCCATCCATAATAATCAAAGTAGTAGGGGTTTTGTTCATTGCAACCTCCATGCGTTACTATGCGCAAGAATTGAAATCCAGACATTCCTGGTCAATCAGGGAAATCCGTCATACAGACTGTTCAAACTGTCTTTTGGGCTTTTATATGCAGGTCAGCCCGCAACCGTACCCAACCCCGGCTGCCCAAACACGCAAAAAGGCAGGCTCCTCCGGGCCAGTGTGCCACCTTGTTTGACGCGCTTAGTCCTGATTTGCCGCGTTGATGATGGCGGTGAAGTCCTCGGGCTTCAGCGCCGCGCCGCCGATCAGGCCGCCGTCCACGTCGGGCTGAGCCAGCAGCTCCTGGGCGTTCCGGGGATTCATGGAGCCGCCGTACTGGATGGTCACAGAGCGGGCCACCCGGGCGCCATACAGCTTGCGGATCACCGTTCGGATCTCCTCGTTGACCTCATTGGCCTGCTCCGCAGTGGCGGTCTTGCCGGTGCCGATAGCCCACAGAGGCTCGTAAGCAATAACCACATGGCGCATCTTGTCGGCGGGAACACCTGCCAGAGCGGTCTTGACCTGCAGGTCGATGACCTCCATGGTCACGCCCAGCTCCCGCTGCTCCAGGGACTCTCCCACGCAGATGATGGGGTGCAGGCCCACCTCAATGGCGGCGTGAACCTTCTTATTGACAATGATGTCCGTGTCATTCCAATACTGACGGCGCTCGGAATGGCCCACAATAACATATTTGACCCCCAGGTCCTTCAGCATGGCAGCGGAAACCTCGCCGGTGTATGCACCATGATCCTCAAAGTGAAGATTCTGGGCTCCAATGGCAATGCGGGTGTCCTTAAACGCCTTCAGCGCAGTGGAAATGTTGACAAAGGGTACGCAGATCACAACATCGCACCACTTAGCCCTGCTCATCAGGGGCTTCAGCTCCTCGGCAAAGGCCTTGGTCTCGCTGGCAGTCTTGTTCATCTTCCAGTTGCCGGCAATAATCGTCTTACGATATCTTCTGTTCATAGTTCTCCTATACCTCGTTTCTCAGTCTATCTATATGAAAAGAATCCAGTTCTTTTTTCAACATTCAGGAGGGGGCCCGCCAGCCCGGGAGGGGCTCCCCCAATTCCAACCGGGGAATTTTCAGAATTACTTATCCAGCAGGCAAACAACGCCGGGCAGAGCCTTGCCCTCCATGAATTCCAGGGAAGCGCCGCCGCCGGTGGAAATATGGGTCATCTTGTCCGCATAGCCCAGCTGCTCCACCGCAGCTGCGGAGTCGCCGCCGCCCACGATGGTGATGGCATTGGTGTTGCTCAGGGCTTCGGCCACGGCCTCGGTGCCCTTTGCGAAGGCGGGGAACTCAAACACGCCCATGGGGCCGTTCCAGATCACGGTGCCTGCGTCGGCCACAGCCGCGCAATAGGCCTCGATGGTCTTGGGACCGATGTCCAGGCCCTGCCAGCCCTCGGGGATGGCGCCGGTGGGAACCACCTGGCTGTTGGCACCGGCGGAAAAGGAATCAGCGGCCACGGTGTCGATGGGCAGCAACAGCTTGACCCCCTTCTCCTGGGCCTTTTTTATCATATCCAAAGCATACTGCTCCCAGTCAGGCTCCAGCAGGGAATCGCCCACCGTGCCGCCCTGGGCAGCCGCGAAGGTGTAGGCCATGCCGCCGCCGATGATAATGGTGTCGGCAATCTCCAGCAGGTTGTTAATGACCCCGATTTTGGAGCTGACCTTAGAGCCGCCCAGGATCGCCACCAGGGGCCGCTTGGGGTTGGCCAGAGCGCCGCCAATGATATCCAGCTCCTTCTGAATCAAGAAGCCGGAGACAGCGGGCAGATAGTCGGCCACGCCGGCGGTGGAGGCATGGGCGCGGTGAACGGTGCCGAAAGCGTCGGACACATACAGGCCGTCAGGGCCGGCCAGGGAAGCCAGGGCCTTGGCATAGTCGGGGTTGTTCTTCTCTTCGCCCTTGTCAAAGCGCAGGTTCTCCAACAGCATGATCTGGCCGGGCTGCAGAGCAGCGGCCTTGGCCCGGGCATCCTCGCCCACCATGTCCTTGGCGAAGATCACTTCCTTGCCCAGCAGCTCAGACAGCCG
>CAZVVH010000084.1:0-8454 GCA_964630475.1 uncultured Oscillospiraceae bacterium
CAGGGAGAACATAGTTATCACATTAAAACCGGGCAGTTTTTAGAGGTGGCCTTAAATGATTCAGTTGGTTGGGGGGAGAATCCATGGAGGAAAAGATTGTCTTTTGCAAGGGCGGCGGCTGTACCGCCAAGCTGGGGGCCGGCGTGCTGAGCCGGGTGCTGGAGCGCCTGCCAAAGGGGCCGGTGGATGAGAATCTTCTTATTGGCTATGACAGCAAGGACGATGGGGCGGTTTATCGGGTTACGGAGGATTTGGCTATCGTCCAGACCCTGGACTTTTTTCCGCCCATGGTGGAGGATCCCTACACCTTTGGCAAGATCGCGGCGGCCAACGCCCTCAGCGACATTTACGCCATGGGCGGCGAGGTGAAAACCGCTCTGAATATTGTCTGCTTTCCGGAGAAGATGGATCTGAACATTTTGGGAGAGATCCTGCGGGGCGGCTCAGAGAAGGTCATCGAGGCAGGGGGGACCCTGGTGGGCGGCCATTCCATCGCGGATGCGGATGTGAAATACGGTCTCTCGGTCACCGGCCTGGTGTATCCGGACAAAATCTACCCCAACAACCAGGGCAGGCCCGGAGACCTGCTGATCCTGACGAAGAAGCTGGGGGTTGGGATCATCTGTACCGCTAACCGGGTGGGGGAGGCCTCTCCGGAGGCCATGGAGGGGGCCATCCGCTCCATGACTGCCCTGAATAAGACAGCCTCCCATCTGTGCCATGATTACACCATCCATGCCTGTACCGACGTCACCGGCTTCGGCTTCCTGGGCCACCTCCATGAGATGCTGGACGGCCGTCTGGCCTGCCGCATTGACGCCGGCCAGGTGCCGGTGTTTCCGGAGGCTCTGGCCTATGCGGACGAGTTCCTGCTGACTGCTGCCGGACAGCGGAACCGGAACTATGTGGGAAGCCATGTCAGATTTGAGCATGTCCCCTTCGCCATGGAGGAGGTGCTCTTTGACCCCCAGACCTCCGGCGGCCTGTTGATCGCCCTGTCCCCGGAGGAGGCCCCCGGCCTGCTGGCAAACCTCCGAGATGCAGGGTTGCCCGCCGCCATTGTGGGGGAAATCACCCAGCCGGGGGATGTGGAAATTACGGTAACCAATGAAAAAGGAATATAAAAATTATAGAGGAGATGTTTCCATGATTCAAGTCAATGCAATGGGGGATGCCTGCCCCATCCCGGTGGTTAAGACCAAGAACGCCATCAAAGAGTTGAAAGGCCCCGGTGTGGTGGAGACCCTGGTGGACAACGAAATTGCCGTCCAGAACCTGACCAAGATGGCTGTCCAGAAGGGCTACGCCGTGGAGTCCAAGCAGTTAGGGGAGAACCGGTATCAGGTGACAATGACGGTGGGCCAGGCGGAGGAGTCTGCCCAGGCGGAGGAAGCACCGGTGGAGTGCATTCCCTGCCGACGGAAAAACACCGTGGTGGTGATCTCCTCTGACCAGATGGGCATTGGCAGCGAGGAGCTGGGCAAGGCCCTGCTGAAGGGCTTCATTTATGCTCTGGGCCAGCAGGAGGAGCTGCCTTCCACCATTCTGTTCTATAACGGCGGCGCTCACATGACCTGCCAGGAGTCCCCCGCTTTGGAGGATTTGAAGAGCATGGAGGCCCAGGGGGTGGAAATCCTGACCTGCGGCACCTGCCTGAACCACTACGGACTGACGGATAAGCTCCAGGTGGGCGGCGTTACCAACATGTATGTGATCGTAGAGAAAATGACCCAGGCTGACCTGATTGTGAAGCCGTGATCTACCTGGACAACGCGGCAACCACCCAACGCAAACCGCCCCAGGTGGCGGAGCTGCTTCTCCAGTCCTTGAACACCATGGGCAATTCCGGCCGGGGAGGCCACGGCGCGGCACTGGATTCCTCCCGGGTGATCTATGACACCCGGGAGCGGCTGGCGGCCCTGTTTCATGTGGCCCAGCCGGAGCGGATTGCTTTTACCTGCAACGCAACGGAGGCTCTGAATATGGCCCTGAACGGCCTGTTCGACCCCGGCGACCATGTGATCTCCACCGTCTGTGAGCACAATTCCGTGCTGCGCCCCCTGTACCGCCAGGAAAAGACGGGAGTGGAGCTGACCCTGATCCCCACAACGGGACCAAGGGAGCAGGGGCTGTTGGACTATGAGGCCCTGGAAGGGGCGGTAAGGCCCAATACCAAGGCGGTGGTGGTGACCCATGCCTCCAACCTGACCGGCAACCTGACCGACCTGGCCCGGGTTTCTGCCTTTGCAAAGGCCCGCGGCCTGTTGCTGGTGGTGGACGCCTCCCAGACAGCGGGGGTGGTACCCTTTGATGTGGAAGGAATGGGGATCGACGTCCTCTGCTTCACTGGCCACAAGGGACTCCTGGGGCCGCAAGGCACCGGGGGGATCTATGTAGGCCCGGAGGTGGAGCTGCGCCCCTGGAAGGTGGGGGGCAGCGGCGTCCACAGCTATGATCGGGAGCACCCTTGCCAGATGCCCACTGCCCTGGAGGCGGGGACCCTGAATGGTCACGGCATCGCGGGGCTGAATGGTGCTCTGCAATATCTGGAGCAGACCGGGGTGGAAGAGATTCGTCGGCGGGAGATGGCTCTGACCCGGCAGTTGATCGCCGGTCTCTCCGCCATTCCAGGCGTGATGCTGTACGGAAACCCGGAGCTGAGCCAACGGGTGGCCATTGTGGCCATGAACCTGGGGGACTGGGATTCCAGCCAGGTAGCCGACTGTCTGTGGGAGGATGAGGAGATTGCCACCCGCCCGGGGGCACACTGTGCGCCCCTGATGCACCATGCCTTGGGCACCGAGAACCAGGGGGCAGTGCGGTTTTCCCTATCTCACTACAACACGGAGGAAGAGATTGAGACTGTGATTCGGGCCGTCCGGAGGCTGGCGGAGTAAGGAGGAGCCTATGAGAACGAAAAAGCCCGCCCTGATCGTCACCTTTGCCACCACCACCGCCGCCATGCGCATGGAGAGATTCTGCGGGGCGGAGGGGCTTGCCGGCAGGCTGATCCCCCTGCCCCGGGAGATATCCGCAGGCTGCGGTCTGGCTTGGAAGGCCGAACCGGAGCTTCGGGAGGAGCTGACCCGGCGGATCACAGCCGCTGGCCTGGAATGGGAGACCATGCGGGTGATTGATATCTGAATCAGCAAAACGAAACACCCCCAATGATATTTGCCTTGTACGGGGGATCCTGTTTCGCGGAAAATGCGTCAAAAAAGCAGAGCCGATTCCGGCCGGCTCTGCTTCAGACTGTAAAAAAAGACCCTTTTGAACATTTCGTCTGCAAGAGCCTCGCAGAGTTCCGTCAGCTTGCTGACGGAAGCAGGTAAAATGATAAAGGGGCTGTAACCGTCGCCTAGGGGGACAATCCCTAATACTGTTTCCCGAGGAAAGCATTTCATTGAGAAACAGTATAAAACAGAAAAGAAACAGAGGCTGTCTCACTTTTGTGAGACAGCCCCTTTCCTTCTTGGCCTGCAAACGTGCGCGCGGCCCAATGGCATCTTCCGCTATTCGCGCAAATGCGGCGAGTGGCCACCTTTTGGTGGCACGAGTCGCCTGAATTTGAGAAAATGCTTGCATTTTCGAGAGGGCCTGTTATCTTGTTTTATACCGGGTAATTCACTGTTCCAAAAGGTTCAGCAGCTTTTCGGCGGAGATGCTGTTGTCCACGTTATAGCGGCCCAGCAGGCGGAGGCTCTGGGGATCCCCTCTCAGCAGGGTGTTGGTCTTTTCAACGGTGGTAAAGGTGATCTGGATCCCGGCTTGGGAGAGCAGCGCTTCGCTTTTCTGAGAATAGAGACCATAGGGATAGGCGAAGGCCACCGGGGCGCTGGGAAGCAGGGTCTCCATGCGCTGGCAGTCCGCCAGAACCAGGGCAGAGTACGCCGCGTCGCTTTCTCCGGACAGCTGTACAATGCCGGCACGGACCGGCGCTGTGTCCAGGTTTTCAACCTGGTGGAAATCATAGCTGTGGCTCTGGATCTGGATCAGGCCGGAGGCTTCCATCTCCTCTGCCTGTTCCCGGGAGAAATGGGGCGTGATAGAACGGCCGGTGTCCTTATAGGTATCCCGACCGATGGAGACACCGATGACAAAGATGGTGGCGTACATAGTATGCTCCTGCAAAAGGGGATAGGCGTATTCATAATTGCTGAGATATCCGTCGTCAAAGGTAATGAGCACCGGATTTTCCGGCAGACTGATGTCCTGATACACATAGTCCAGCAGGTCGTCTATGGTGACAGTGTTGTAACCGGCGTTCTCCAGGGCTGCCAGGTGCTGGGCAAACAAGTCAATGGCGATGGTGACGCTGCCACTCCCCTCCTGGGACAGGTGGTGATACATGAGTACGGGCAGCGAGACGGCCACATCCCGATGGAACACACCGTAATGCCGGCAGAACTGCATGAGAATTTGGGCAACCTGAGCGCGGGTAGCGCCGGAAGTAGGGGAAAGGGTGCTGGCTGAAGTGCCGCTGATGATGCCGATGCTGACCGCCCACTGAAATGGCTCCACTGCATAGCTGCTGGCCGTCCTCAAATCCGTGTACTGAGACAGGGAACTGCGGCCGGAGGTGTCATAGCCCTGAAGCCTTGCGTACTGGTAGAGCAGGGCCACCAGCTGTTCCCGGGTCAGCGGCTCCTGAGGGCCAAAGGTGGTGGGAGAAGTGCCGCTGGTGATGCCGTTCTGCCAGGCCCAGGTCACGGGCTTCTGGTACCAGGCGCCTTGGGGAACATCGGTGAAGGGGCTGACACCCTCCGGCTGAGGGGAGCCCGTCATGCTGTAAAGGACAGTGACCAGCATGGCCCGGTTCATCGTGGTGTCCGGGGAAAAGGTAGTGGAACTGGTGCCGGCAAACAGGCCCTCATACCAAGCGTAAACCACCGCCTCCCGATACCAGGCGCCGGTGGGCACATCCTGGAAGGGAAAGAGGTCTCCGGCGGCGGAGGCGGAGCCGCAGGCGGCAAACAGGGCGGCCACCGCCAGCAGGCCGGAACAAACCCGTTTCAAACGGGAAAAAACTGTGGAGGCTCCGATGGGGTGCCGTGGTTGCTTGTGTTTCATAAATAACCCCTCTTTGATTTCAGTTTCTATCATATAACACGCAAAAAAGCGGCAGCTGGTTGCGGCTTTTTGAAAAATTTTTAACTTCATTTTAATATTATATACGAAAAGATCTCCTTCGCGCAATCCATAAATAAAAAAGATCGGCTGCCAACCGCAGAATTTTTTGCTAAATTCCTGGGAAATGGGTGGTAGAGTATCAGTCAATGGGGCCGCCAGAGCCCGGATGGTGGGAGGGCGCTTCTTTGACAATTGGGGCCTTTCAGTAGATCCCGTAATCTCTGGCCAGCTGCCCGAACAAGGGGACGGCCCGGCGGATGGTCTCAGTCTGGACGCAGTAGGAGATGCGCACATGGCCTGGGACGCCAAAGCCGTCGCCGGGCACCAACAGCAGGTCGTACTTCTTCGCCCGCTCACAGAAGGCTGTCGCATCCGGCTCCAGGGCGCGGGGGAACAGGTAAAAGGCGCCGTCGGGGGTGACGCAGGTGTAGCCAAAGACCCGGAGACCCTCCAGCAGCAGCCTGCGGTTGGTTTCGTAGACAGAGAGATCCGAGGTCTGACCGGCGCACTTCGCCGCCACTAGCTGGAAAGCGGCGGGGGCACAGACATAGCCCAGCACCCGGCCCGCACCGCAGACGGCGGCATATACCTCATCAAAGTGGTCCACGCAGTCGGGCACCAGAATATAGCCGATGCGCTCGCCGGGCAGGGACAGGGACTTGGAGTAGGAGTAACATACCAGGGTGTTTTTGTATTGGGGGGCGATAAAGGGAACGGGCTGTCCGTCAAAGACGATTTCCCGGTAAGGCTCGTCGGAGATCAGGAAGATGGGATGGCCGTATTCTCCGCTCTTAGCCTCCAGCAGGTCGGCCAGCCGTTGGACCGTCTGGTGGGAATACACCACCCCGCAGGGATTGTTGGGGGAGTTCACCAGCACCGCCTTGGTTTTGGGGGTCAGCTTCTCTTCCAGCGCTGTAAAGTCGATCTGAAAATCCTCTGTCCCAGCGGGGACGGTGACACATTTGGCCCCTGCGCCGTGCTCGATAAACACCCGATACTCAGGGAAGTAGGGGGCCAAGATGAGAAATTCGTCCTCCGGCGTCTCCGTCAGGGCCTTTAAGGAGATGGAAAGGGAGGCAGCGGCCCCGCAGGTCATGTAGAAATTGTGGGGGCCGTAGTTGGTGCCGAAGCGGCGGTTCAGGTCGTCAGCCATGGCCTGGCGGCAGGTCTCGCTGCCCTGGGCGGAGGTGTAGCCGTGGACAGCGACAGGGTCCATGCCGGCGATCTCCTGGAATGCTTGGGCCACGCTGCCCGGTGGGGGGACATTGGGATTGCCCAGGGAGAAGTCGAAGATGTTCTCCCGGCCTACCACCCTGGCCCGCTGCTTTCCGTATTCAAAAATATCCCGAATCACTGAGCGCTTCTTGCCCAGGTTTACCATCATTTCATTCAGCATGGACACCGCTTCCTTCGCTTTTTGATGCTTATTTTATTATAAGGGAAGGTCTCCCGGAGCGCAAGGGGCAGGAGATGCCGTTTTCCCGTATCCATTTACAATATCCCCTCCAAAGTCAAAACGCAACCATTGGCTGACAAATTTTCAAGGGCGCTTGGTGGTTGTCAGGGGCATCTTTTGCTATAATGTGAACATAAGCAGTATGAAACCGTTTTAATCAGTTTTAGTATGAATCTGATTGTCAGCGTCATTCCCCTCTTGATCGCCGCCACCTTCCAGGCCGGGGACTTGATCTATGTGATCTGCGTGGATGTGCTTCTGGTGCTGGTGTCCATAGGCATCTATCTGGGTATCAGCTTTTACACTGGAGCCTGGGAACGGAGCTGGATTGTCTGGCCCTGTGCGGGGGTACTGTTTGCCGCAGTCTGGGGGATTGCCAAGGGGGTGACAGCGAAAAAGGACTGATGGGATCAGGCAGATCGCCAAATAAATCAATCAAAAAATGAAGTCTGGGGTCAGCCCGAAAGGGCTGGCCCCTTGTCTTAATACTGTTCCCTGATAAAATATGCAAATTTTATCAGGGAGGCATCGCCTCAGCGGCGCTGCCCGTTTTGCGCTAAAGCGCAAAACACGTCTCATACAATCCCTGACGCCCCCTGCGGGGGCTATAAAAAGCATTTGTGCTTTTTAACAGGGATTGGTATAACCGCAGAAAGGATAGCTTTCCTGCTGACAGGCACCCAAGGTAAGAAACCGGGCCTGGGAAAGTCCGTCGCTGGGGGCAGATTTGATGACTGTCCACGGTCAGATAAATTTTGTCCCCTGCACAAAAACTGAGAATGATTTGCAACGCTAAAGTAAAAGCCCTTGCCTGGACAACTCCAACCCGATAAAGTATAATAAAAATAGTAAGGCAAACAATTGACCGGCAGCGCTTGCTGCAGGCGATTCGGTAAAGGAGGTTCATATGAGCTATCAAATCATAACAATCAACCGTGAATTTGAATCCTGCGGAAGTGAAATTGCACAGGAAGTTGCAAAGCGGCTGAAAATCCTCTATGTGGATAGATTTTTAATTACGGAGGCGGCCGTGAAAAGCGGCCAGAAAGTGACTTACGTTCAGGCTTCGGATGAAATGCTGGCGTCCAGATTTGAATATTCCCAGGCCGAAGCGGCCAACTATTATACGGGTACGGGGTCAAAATCTCCGTTGCCCACCACAGCGCAGATTGCAGAGATTCAATTTCAGCTGATCCGTGAAATTGCACTTCAGGGACCGTGCCTGATTGTCGGGCGCTGTGCCAACTATGTTCTTCGTGATCGTCAGGATGTTCTTGACATTTTTATCCATGCCGGAGTGGAACAGCGTATCCGTCGTACCATGGAGAAGCGGAATCTCTCTGAGAGCAAGGCTGCCCGCCTGGTTAGGCGCACGGACAAAGCGCGCAAGGCCTATTATAAAAACTATACCGGATTGGACTGGAGCCACCCCGATTTGTATCATATGATGCTGAACAGTGACCGCCTGGGAGAGGAAAGCTGCGTTCAAATGATTTGTGATGCGTATCGGGGAAAGTGACCAGCTTTGCCGGGCGAGAACAATGGTATTTATTGCCAAAGATAAACGGGCCTGCTGCAAAACAGGGGCAAAGAAAGCACCGCGGGAAGGAACCGAAAGGGGTTCCTTCCCGCGGTGCTGCGTTAGAATCCGGTTATGAAAAACCTTCTAAAGCGCAAGGGCGGGAGGCGGCTCGAACGTGACAGGATTATTCAATATTAGGGGCTTTTAGATGGAGCTGGCGGCTGATCTCGCTCATGCGGGCTCGGATCATAACGCTGACCGCCTGTTCTGCGGGAGTCATCCCGATGTTGGCCGGAAACAGCATGCAGCTGATCCCGGGCATGGGAAAGTCCGCCACCGGCAGGGC
>CAZVVH010000085.1:0-4677 GCA_964630475.1 uncultured Oscillospiraceae bacterium
GCCTGTGACATTACGGATACTGGCCGGGTACAGGAAGCTGTGAAGGAGATCCTTGACCACTTTGGACGGATTGACATTTTGATCAACAATGCCGGCACCGGCGCCGTCGCTAACGCTGAAGATATTACCGATGAACAGTTTGCGAACGAGGTAAACATTGACTTGTTCGGCTCATTCAAGATGGCGCGGGCTGTGGCTAAGCAGGCCATGATTCCTGCCGGATATGGCCGTATTATCAACATAGCATCCATGTACGGTCTCGTGGGCAACAAGATCGCTCCCGCCGCTCCCTACCATGCGGCAAAGGGCGGCGTTGTCAATCTGACCAGAGCTCTGGCCTGCGAGTGGGGCGACAAGGGGATTACCGTCAATGCTATCTGCCCCGGCTACTTTGAGACTCCTTTGACCAAGGAAACGCTGCAAAGCGAATTTTTCCAGAACTATGCCCGCACGATGATCCCCATGGCTCGTTACGGGAAAGAGGGCGAACTGGATACCGCAGCCATTTTCCTGGCATCCCCTGCCAGCACTTATGTTAACGGCTTGATTCTGCCCGTTGACGGCGGGTACACCAGCCTGTAAGAAATTCGGATGCCAATTATCCGCAATTTAAGAGGCACGCTGAACGCAGTCCAGACGATTGCGTTCAGCGTGTCCTTTTTCGCTGTATTGGAGGCAGCCATTTCTCTTATTCCTTGCAGCCCTTGTGACAGCTTATAACAACTTACAGTAATTTTGCCCAAATCTGATTGATAAACAGCATATATTTGTTTTCGTTTCGCGCTCCAAGGGTGTTCGAAATCTCGGGCATCCCTTGCCCCCATCTGCACAGCAGAAAGCACGGACTCCCGCCCACGCTTTCCCTGCCTCTCCGTTGATTTATCCCGCCATTTCAAGCATATTCTCCGCCAGAATACCATAGCCCCTGGTGGGGTCGTCGATCAGGACGTGGGTCACTGCGCCCACTACCCTGCCGTTCTGCAGGACAGTGGAGCCGCTCATCCCCTGAACGATTCCCCCGGTCATGCTCAGCAGCCGCTGATCTGTCACCCGAATCATCAGGTCCCTGCCCTGGCTGAAGGCCTGGGGATAGATCCGCTCGATCTCCACATCAAAGGTTTCCACCTGGTCTCCCTGCACATTGGCCAGGATCTGGGCCGGGCCAACCGTTACCTCTCCCCTGCTGGCCACGGGCATGGGCTGGCCGTCCCAGGGAGCGTTCTCCACCTGGCCAAATACACCGCAGGCGGAATTGATGGTCAGGGTGCCCAGGTCGTGCTCCAAATCAAAGCCGCCATGGAGCTGCCCCGGGGCACCGTCCTCTCCCCGCTCTACACCGGTCACCGTGGCCGCCATAATAGCGCCGGATTTGATGGGCATCAGCAGTCCGGTGTCCAAATCACTGATGCCGTGCCCCAGGGCAGCAAAGGTTTTGGTCTCCGGATCGTACCAGGTGACGGTACCGATGCCCGCCATGGAATCCCGAAGCCAGGCGCCAAACTTATAGCTGCCGTCGGCACTGCACTGCACCGCCTCGCCGGACAGCTCCATGGCTCTGCCATCCCGCAGCACCTGCAGGGCCATTTCAGAACCCCTTAGCTCTTGCAGCAGTCCGGAAACCTGGTCGATATTGTCCACCGTCTCCTCATTGATCTCTGTTATAATGTCTCCGGTGCGCAGACCGCACTCCCGGGCAGGCATAACCACGCCGCCCGCTGTCTCCACCTGGGACAGGCCAACCACCAGAACCCCTCTGGAAAACAGCTTCATTCCCACGGCTTTGCCCACCGGAATCACCATCCGGCTCTCTCCCGCCCCGCAGGGCACCGCCGTCCTAGCCCGGGCTGTCACCACGCCGCCGCACACCATAGAGATCAGGAAAATCACCGCCGCCCAGACGGCAATCAGCGCCGCCGACCGGCTTTTCTGCTCCCGTTCATTCATCACGTTCCCCCTCTCTGCGCCTTCACGCAGGTTTAATATGCCGCAGTTCGGGGAAAAATAACGGTCCCGCCGCTGCCAAAGGGTGACTGTAGCTCCACATTTCTCTCTTTGAAAACCGGCTTTTCCGAAAAAGTCGAGCTTTCCGTTTTCTGACTTGGAAAGGGACGCAATTATTTCAATCAAAAAATTCAAAAAGCACCGGATGTACCATTATCATGCACATTCAGGCCAAATTTATTAGGAAAATATTGTTTTAGCGCTCCGTCTTGGTAAAGCTGAACGGTTTTATGAAGAAACAGTATTATATGTAACAAATAAGGCGTTTTTTGCCCAGTTTCATGGCTCTAAGCGCCTCCGCCCCACGCCAGGCGCAGGGGCAGCTTACAAAACGCCCGGACGCGCCATGATGGTGCATCCGGGCGAAATTCATTGGAAGCGGCTATATTTACAGGTCCAGATCGCTGTCGCTGTCATCGTCCTGGACTTCCACGTCCAGCAGCTCCATATCCTCCAGCTCGCCGTCCAGCTCTATGTCATCCGTTTCATCCAGGTCGTCGGCCATGGCAGCTTCATTCATCTCAATCTCCATCTGCTGGGGGTTGGCGCCGTACAGCTCCGCCCGCTTGACCGCCCACTCCTCCTTGGTGATTTTCAGCTGGCGGGGCTTGCTGCCCTCAAAGGGACCAACGTAGCCCAGCTCCTCCATCTGATCCATCAGGCGGGCAGCCCGGGCGTAGCCCAGCTTCAGCTTCCGCTGAAGCATGGAGACCGAGGCCTGTCCGATATCCAGGATCGTATCCACGGCATCGGGAATCAGCTCGTCATAGTCCCCGCCCTCCGAGGCCGTCCCGGCCTTACCGGGCTTGGCTCCAGTGTTGGCGGCTGCCTGATTCACCGACCGGGTGATCTCGCTGTCGTACTGAGCGGTGGAATTCTGCTTCACAAAGTCCACCACCGCGGCCACCTCTTCATCGCTGATCATACAGCCCTGAACCCGCAGGGCCTTATTGGAGCCGATGGGATGGTAGAGCATGTCTCCCCTGCCCACCAGTTTCTCCGCACCGGCGGCATCCATAATGATGCGGGACTCTGTGGCAGATGCCACGGCGAAGGCAATACGGGAGGGGATGTTGGACTTCATCAGGCCGGTGATCACGTCCGCAGAGGGGCGCTGGGTTGCCACCACCAGGTGGATACCGGCGGCCCGGCCCAGCTGGGCAATGCGGCAGATGGACTCCTCCACCTCCTTGTCAGCCACCATCATCAGGTCGGCCAGCTCGTCAATGACGATGACAATGGCGGGCATAGGCTCCCGGTCAGGATCCTTTTCCGCCAGCTTGTTGTACTCGCTGAGCTTTCTCACCCCGGCATCCGCGATCTCAGAATACCGCCGGGACATCTCAATCACCGCCCATTGCAAGGCTCCGGCGGCCTTTTTCGCCTCAGTGACCACAGGAATCAGCAGGTGGGGAATCTCATTGTAAACACCCAGCTCCACCTTTTTGGGATCCACCAGAATCAGGCGCACGTCCTTGGGAGAGGCCTTGTAGAGCAGGGAGATCAGCAGGGAGTTGATACACACGGATTTACCGGAGCCAGTGGTGCCGGCAATCATCAAGTGCGGCATTTTGCTGATATCTCCGATGATGCAGGTGCCGCTGATGTCCTTGCCCAAGGCAAAGGACAGCTTGCTCTTGGCCTTTTGGAAGGCCTCGGATTCCACCACGGACCAGATGGGCACCGGTGTCACCTTCCGGTTGGGCACCTCAATGCCCACCATGCTGGGCTTATCCGGCACCGGCGCAATGCGCACGCCGGAAACGCCCAGAGACAGGGCGATATCGTCAGCCAGGTTGGTCAGCTTGCTCAGCTTAATCCCCCGGTCAAGCTCGAACTCGAACCGGGCTACGGTGGGACCTCGGGTCACATCCTTCAGGTGGACGTTGATGCCAAAGGACTCAATGGTATCCACTAGGATGGCCTCCGTGGAGGCCATCTCCTCCTTAACGCCTGCGCTGCTGGTAGTCCTGGGCTTCGCCAGCAGGTCCGTTTTTGGGTAGCGATAATCCTCCTGTTCTGCGGTCTGGTTTTCCGCGATCTGACGGGCCACCACCCGCTGGGCCGCCGCAGCCTCCTTGCCGGTGACCTTCTTCACCGGTGGCTCCCGGGTCACCTTCACTCCCTTGTCGGGCAGGATCAGCTTGCTCTCTCCATCCTGACTGGCTTGGAGCAGCTCCTCACTGGTCTTACGGGCTGCTTCACCGATGGTTCCGGAGTCCACAAAGTCGATGGGTTCGTCGTCCTCCTCCGGCACAGGGGTCAGCGGCTTTCTCGGCGTGGGGGCAGGAACCTGCCCGCCCTTATCATCGTTCCAGGTAAAGGCCGCCACCTGGGGCAAAGGCTCCACGTAATCCCCGGGATCCTGCCCGAGGATGTCCGGCTCTTCCTTGGGAACCTCCCGCTTTCCCCCTCTGTGGGACTTCTCCGATTTATCCGGCTTCTCAGCCTTCTCCTCTTTTTCCGATGGCTCCCCTTTCGCCCGTTTACCGCCCAGTATGCTACGGAGGGCGTTGGGGATTCGCAGGTCGTCCTCTGCCTCAGGCACCTCTTCCTCCGCCTCCGGGAAGTACTCATCCTGGTCCTCATACTCGTCATACTCGTCCCAGTCTTCCTGTTCCTCCTCCTCCCTGCGGCGGGCTGCCCTCTCGGCAACCTCAGCATGTCTGGCCCGGG
>CAZVVH010000085.1:4777-8384 GCA_964630475.1 uncultured Oscillospiraceae bacterium
TCCTCCTCCCTGCGGCGGGCTGCCCTCTCGGCAACCTCAGCATGTCTGGCCCGGGCAAAGGCGGCGATATCTCCCAGAGAGCGATTGCAGACCTTCAAAATCACAAGGGCCAGGATCAGGAGCAGAACAATAAAGGCGCCCACACGGGAGATCAGCCGGCCCATCCACAGGGCGATAAACCCGCTGAAGGCTCCGCCCGCGTCCATATACTGCCCATTCTGCCAGAGCAGCTTCACAGAGTCCACAAAGCCGTCCGGATAGGAATCGGCAGCCCAGACCACATGATACAGGCCGCCGATCAGGGCAGGCACAAGCAAAGTGCAGATCACCCGGCCCAGGAATGGCCTCCTGCGGGTCTGGAACAGGAAAATCCCCGCCAGGATCAGCGCCACGGGCAGCACCCAGTAGCCCACACCGATGAGACCGCAGAACAGCTTTCTGCACCAGTTGAGCACAATGGCATCTGTATTAAAGTAGCCAAGGATACCGAACAGAGCCAGGAGCAAGCAGACCAATCCGGCATACATCCGGCGGGCTGCCACCTGGTTCTCCCGCTGGCGGGCCTTCTGAGCCTGGCTCTTACCGGAGGCAGGCCTTTTTGCCGTGGATTTACCCTTCCCGCTGGCTGTGGAAGATCTCTTGGCAGTGGATTGGCTCTTGCTCCCGGCGGCTCCCTTTTTGGCGGTTGTGCTATTCTTCTTTTGTTCAGCCATAGGTTCCTCCCAATTGATATGTAAAAGGCTGTTACAGGGCAATGCCGCAGATCAGGGCCACAACACCCGCCCCCCAGCAGTAATAGGCAAAGTTACCGAACTTGCCCTTTCTGGCAATGAAATCCAGCAGGCGCAGGCTAAAGAAGCCCACGACACCGGCCACAACAACTCCCGCCAGGTAAACCGGAAGCTGGGACACATCCACCCCCTCCTGAATGACATCAATCAAGCTCAGCAGGTTTGCCCCCAGCACAGCTGGCAGGGAGAGCAGGAAGGAGAAGCGCACGGCGAATTCCCGCTTATAGCCCCGGGTCAGGCCGGCGGCGATGGTGGCACCGGAACGGGAGATACCGGGCATGGTTGCCACAGCCTGCGCACAGCCCACCAGCAGCGCATCCACAACGGTGGCGTTCTTCTCCGTCTTTCTCCCCTTTGCCATGCGGTCTGCCATAAACAGCACCACGCCGGTGATCAGAAGCATGAAGCCGATGAAGATATTACTCCCGCCCCAGGACTCGATATGATCCTTGATGGGCAGAATGAGGAAGAGAGGCAGCGTACCCAGGATCACCAGCAGCACCAGCCGTCTGGCAGGGGGCACCGTCTCCTCCCGGTAGGCAGGTACCACAATGGCCCGGCACCCCCGGAAAAACTCCAGGATCATCTCCACGATGTCCTGCCAATAATAGATAAAAACAGCCACCAGTGTGCCGAAGTGCAGGAGCACGTCATAGAAGTCCGGAGCCTGAATCTGGAACAAATTTTGCAGCAGCGCCAGATGTCCCGAGCTGGAGATGGGCAGAAACTCCGCAACCCCCTGCACCAGTCCAAGAATAATCGACTCGATTAGATTCATAGTTCACCCTCCGTAGCTTTCACGAAACAGTTTAAGGCCCTGCGGCCATCTTTCCATAGCAATACGTATTTATTATATCACATTCCTTTCCAAAAATCTACTGTTAAAATTCTCGCCGTGGCGGGCATAAAATTCACGCCGTTTCGCCGCTCTGTCCGGGATGGCTGGGCCGAAAGAAATTCGTTGTCCTTTGTCCTCGATCGTGGTATAATACCGTTTTAGAATTCACTTACCTACTCGGAGGTCTGGTTATGCCGCCCAAGAAAACTTCTTCCAAATCCAAAACTGACGCCGCTTATCAGCAACTGAAAGCGGATCTTGCCGCTGGGACCCCCGGCCCCCTCTACTTCTTCTTCGGGGAAGAGGACTATCTGCGGGACTACTATCTGGGCAAGCTGAAAGAGCTGCTCGTTCCCGCCGGGCTGGAGGATTTTAACCTGCACACCTTCAACGGCAAGGAGTGTGACCCGGACTCCCTGGCCGGCGCCATCGACTGCCTGCCCATGATGAGCCAGCGCTCTATGGTGCAGGTTAACGACTTCGATGTATTCAAGTCCAACGCAGACAACCTGAAGAAATTCAGCGAACTGCTGATCAACCTGCCCGACTATGTCTGCGTGGTCTTTGTCTATGACCTGATCAACATCGACAAGCGCACCATCAAGGGGGATCTGGGCAAGTATGCAAAGGCCAACAACGCTCTGGTGCAGTTTGACCGCCAGAGCACCAGCGACCTGGTGAACTGGATTCAGCGCCGCTTCAAGTCCCTGGGCAAGGACATTGACCGCACCCAGTCGGAATATCTGATCTTTGTCTCCGGAGGTTTGATGACCGGCCTGTCCGCCGAGATTGAGAAAATCGGCGCCTACGCCAAGGGGGCTGCTATCACCAAGGAGGACATCGACGGGGTCTGCGACCCGGTGCTGGACGCCGTGGCCTTCAAAATGACCGACGCCATCGCCAACGGGGAGTTCAACCGGGCGGCGGAGATTCTCTCCGACCTGTTTGTCATGCAACAGCCCTTGCCCATGATTTTGGGCGCTCTGGGGCGTCAAGTGCGTCAGCTTTACACCGCCCGCCTGGCTGTGGAGCAGAATAAGGACGTCACCTGGCTCATTGACATCTGGGGCATGAAACAGAGCTGGTCTGCGGAAAAGCTGATGCGCAACGCCAAGCGCTTTCCCCGGGAGTGGTACCGTCAGGCAGTGCTGCTGGCGGGCGAAACGGACAAGCAGTTAAAACTGAGCTACAACGAGGGCGAGGCGCTGCTGACCGAGCTGCTGGCCCGCCTGGCGGAGGCTGCCCACTTATGCTGAAGATCAAAGAGGCCATTGTGGTGGAGGGCCGGTATGACAAAAACGCCCTGTCCCAGCTGGTGGACACGGTGATTGTGGAAACCGGCGGGTTCCAGGTATTCAAGGAAAAAGACCGGCTGAATATGCTCCGCCTGCTGGCCCAGCGGCGGGGGCTGATCGTGCTGACGGACAGCGACGGAGCCGGCTTTGTCATCCGAAACTATTTGAAGGGAACCATCCCGCCAGGGCAGGTCAAGCACGCCTATATCCCCGACATCCCCGGCAAGGAAAAGCGAAAGGCCCACCCCGGCAAAGAGGGCAAGCTGGGGGTGGAGGGCATGCCGCCGTCGATTCTGGAGGATGCCCTGCGCCGGGCCGGGGCTACCATCCTGAACGAGGGCGTCCCCTCCCCTGCCCCCAGGCAGTCCATCACCAAGGCGGATCTGTTCCGTGACGGCCTGACCGGCGGCGCCGGCAGCGGGGAAAAACGAAGGGTGCTGGAGCGCCGCCTGGGCCTGCCCCAGCGGCTCAGCACCAACGCCCTGCTCCAGGTCTTAAATAGCCTGATGAGCTATGAGGAATATACACAGCTGATGGAAAAACAAAATTCAGAGAGATAAAACAGAGGTGCCGAGAATGGCTGTATATTTTGCGTAAGATTTATAAAGCATCGTGACATTATGGCAAAGAGTTGATGACCCAGGACGAATTAGCAGTGATGGACGGAGGCAAGTGTATCTTCA
>CAZVVH010000086.1:0-3989 GCA_964630475.1 uncultured Oscillospiraceae bacterium
TATGGAGCTTGACCCCAATTCATACATTTTATAAGAGAAAAGAGGGTTTGTCAAACCCCTTGCCAATCTTTCCTTGATATGATATAATCCTTCTGTTTATAGTATTCAATACCAGTACTGGTAAAATTGATAAAGTGTAGAGGTTTTTTCGATGGAAGAACAGAAAAAAGTAATGCTTTCCGGCATCCAGCCCTCCGGTGACCTGCACCTGGGTAACTACCTTGGCGCCATTAAGAACTGGGCTGAACGTGCGGAAACCTATGACTGCTATTATTTCATGGCGGATATGCACACCCTGACCGTCCGTCAGGTTCCCGCAGATCTGCGCCGCCGCACATTGGAGCAGCTGGCAACCTATATCGCCTGCGGCTTGGATCCAGAGAAGAACACCCTGTTTATTCAGAGCCATGTGCCCGCCCATGCCCAGCTGGCCTGGATTCTGGACTGCTACACCATGTTTGGCGAGCTTTCCCGCATGACCCAGTTTAAGGATAAGAGCGCCAAGAATGCAGACAATATTAATGCCGGCCTGTTCACTTATCCTGTACTAATGGCCGCTGATATTCTGATCTACCAGCCGGATTTCGTTCCTGTGGGCGAGGATCAGAAGCAGCATGTTGAGATTTGCCGGGATATTGCAAAGCGGTTCAACAGCGTTTACGGCGAGGTGTTTAAGATGCCGGAGCCGTTTATTCCCAAGGAGGGCGCCCGGGTGATGAGTCTGAATGCGCCCGGCAGTAAGATGTCCAAGTCCATGCCCGAGGGCTGCGTCTTTATGATGGAGAAGCCCGAGGATATTATGCGGAAGTTCAAGCGGGCCGTCACCGACAGCGACACGGTGAACTGTGTCCGCTATGACCCGGAGAACAAGCCGGGCGTCTCCAATCTGATGCAGATCTATGCCGCCTGCACCGGAAAGACCTACGAGCAGATTGAACTGGAGTTTGAGGGCAAGGGCTATGGCGCACTGAAGCCTGCTGTTGGTGAGGCGGTTGTGGAGACTCTGCGCCCCATTCGGGAGGAGTCCCAGCGGCTGTTTGCCGACAAGGCCTATCTGGAGAGCGTTTACAAGGCGGGCGCCGAGAAGGCAAGCTATGTTGCCAATAAGACGCTGCGCAAGGTTTACAAGAAGGTAGGCTTTATTGCTCGATAACTCATAAAGGAGCATTCGTTCCATGTTTACCAATTACAATGTGGCAATTGTCGCCGTGCTTGCGCTTGTGCTGGCCTGCGTCGTAACTTATCTGCTGACCCCTGCGGTGAAGCTCTTTGCATGCAGAATTGGCGCCATTGATGTTCCAAAGGATAACCGGCGCATGCACAAAAAGCCGATCCCCCGTATGGGAGGTCTTGCCATTTTTCTTGGCTTCTTCTTTGCGGTTCTGCTGTTCAATCAGTTCACAGGCCAGATGAAGAGTATGATGTTTGGCGCGGTGATTATTGTCATTTTGGGCGTCCTGGATGACCGGTTTGCCTTGAAAGCCGCCCCAAAGTTTTTAATTCAGATTGCGGCGGCCTTGATTGCGGTCCTGGGCGGCAATGCCATCCATGTGATCTCCAACCCCAATGTCTTTTCCCCGGATCCCTATTGGAATCTGGGCGCCTGGTCCATTCCCATCAGCGTTCTCTGGATCGTAGCAATTACCAATGCGGTGAACCTGATTGACGGTCTGGACGGCCTGGCGGTTGGTGTTTCTTCCATTTCTTCCATCACCATGCTTGTCATCTCTCTGCTGGTCTCTGATGGGGAAGTGACCATTATGATGGCGGCCCTCTGCGGCGCGTGCCTGGGCTTCCTGCCTTACAACAAGAACCCCGCCCAGATCTTTATGGGGGACACAGGCTCCACCTTCCTGGGCTATGTCCTGGCGGTATCCTCCATTCAGGGATTGTTCAAGTTCTATTCCCTGATTTCCTTTGTGGTGCCCTTCCTGATGCTGGGCCTGCCCATCTTTGACACGGCCTTTGCCTTTATCCGCCGCATCAGTCATGGCCAGAATCCTATGAAGGCGGACCGCAGCCATGTGCATCACCGGCTTATTGACATGGGTCTGAACCAGAAGCAGGCGGTGGCGGTGCTCTATGTGATTTCCGCCATTTTGGGCGTCTGCGCGGTGGTGCTGACTACCAGCGGTGCACTCCGCGCTCTGATCTTCCTGGCTGCTTTCGTGGTGGCGGGGCTGGTGGTTTGGGGAATCCTGACCAACCGGACAGAGCACACAGACGAAATCCCGCCGGAGCGGTCACAGGCTGCCCTGGGGCCTCAGCCGGAGGAGGACAGCGACGAAACAGAGGAGAAGGTCGAATGAAACCCATTAAAGTGATGACAATTTTCGGCACCCGTCCGGAGGCCATTAAGATGTGCCCCCTGGTGCTGGAAATGCAGAAATACCCGGAGCTGGAGCCTGTTTGCTGTGTAACCGCCCAGCATCGGGAGATGCTGGACTCCGTTCTGGAGATCTTCGGCGTCAAGCCGGACTATGACCTAAATATTATGCAGCCCCGGCAGACCCTGTCCATGATTACCTCCAAGTGCCTGAATGGCATGGACGCCGTTCTGGACGAGGCAAAGCCCGATCTGGTGTTGGTTCACGGCGATACTTCCACCACCTTTGCGGGGGCGCTGGCGGCCTTCTACCACCAAATTCCCGTGGGCCATGTGGAGGCGGGGCTGCGGACCTGGGATAAGTATTCCCCCTTCCCGGAGGAGATCAATCGCCAGCTGACCGGCGATATTGCTGAGCTGCATTTTTCTCCCACCGCCGCCAACCGGGACAACCTGGCTAGGGAGAACATCACGAAAAATGTGTTCATCACCGGCAATACGGTGATTGACGCGCTGAAAACCACGGTGAAGGAGAATTACCAGTTTTCCACCGAGGAGCTGAACCGGCTGGACTTTGACGGGAAAAAGATCATCTGTGTCACCTGCCACCGCCGGGAGAACTACGGCCAGCCCATGCGCCAGATTATGACCGCATTGAAGCGGATTGCCACGGACTTCCCCCAGGTGGAGCTTGTCTACCCGGTACATCTAAGCCCAGTGGTGCGGGAGGCTGTGGACAAGTATCTGGCCGGGACCCCCGGCGTCCACCTGATTGATCCGCTGACCGCCGACGAAATGCACAACCTGATGGCCAAGAGCTATCTGGTGATGACCGATTCCGGCGGACTGCAGGAGGAGGCGCCCGCCCTGGGCAAGCCCGTGCTGGTTCTGCGCCGGGAGACGGAGCGTCCAGAGGCCGTGGCCGCCGGAACCGTCAAGATCGCCGGTGTGGAGGAAGAGACCATCTACCAGCTGGCCAAGGAGCTGATTGAGGATCCTGCCACCTATGCGGCCATGGCCCACGCGGTGAACCCCTATGGCGACGGCAGCGCCTGCCAGAGGATCATCGAGGCTATCCTCTATTACTTTGGCCGCAGGGCGGATAAGCCGGAGGATTTTTCCGCCAGCTGTTAAAAACCGGTGAAGAGCAGAAGTCCCAAGATAATGAGCAGCTCCTCATCCTCACTTTCCCAGAACAGGTAGAGGAGGATGAGAATGAGAAGAATATCTCCCTTGTCCAGCTCATCCAATTTTAAGCCACTGAAAATGCCGAACAGACCTCCGGCATTTTTTTTGCCGCCCAGCCGGGAGAGCAGGTCGCTGAGGGGACCCTTCTTTGGTTCCCCAGAGGAAGAGGAGGGGGGAGGCCCTTCGGCGGCCGGTTCCACCGGCTGAAATTCGTCCTGGTTCAGATAGCGGTTATACATCGGGGCCTGGTGCCTCCTTTCGGAAGAGCTTCATTGCCAGCCTGATGACCCGGGACAGCTTGGTGACCTGAATGACCCGGTCGATCCGGGCGCCCCGCTCCTCCCGGAGGAAGGGGCGGATGGCGGACAGCAGCGCCGCCTTGTCGTCATCCTCCCGGCGATATTCCTGGAGCAGCTCCATGGCCTTGCCCAGCATGCTGGGGTCCAGCCCGGAGAGCAGGGAATCCCCGCCTCCC
>CAZVVH010000086.1:4089-8337 GCA_964630475.1 uncultured Oscillospiraceae bacterium
CCGCCTCCCAGCAGAGAGGCCAGCGCGCCCAAATCCATCGAAGGGGCTGGAGACTGGGCCGATGGGGGCGCCTGGGTCTGTGCCGGGGTTTCCGGTGGGGGAGAGGCGGAGTTCCCGGAGGAGAGGGAGTTGGCAATGGACATGATTTGGCTCATGGTGTCCGGAGAAGAAAGAATTGCATTCAGCTTGTCATCAAATTCACTCATTGCCAATCCCTCCTAAAGCTTATTTTTCCAATTGCTTTTGCAGGCGATCCATCAGCTGGCGGCCCTCCTGACTTTGGGAGAGATTATTCAGCATGGCGGAAAGGGAAGCGGTGTCCCCGGTTCCGGCCTTGGCAGCTGCCTGCTTCAGCTGCTGGCCGTTCTGCTGGGTGAGCAGTTCCATCAGCCGTTTTGCGTCCGGTGACTGCAAGAGTGCCTTTAGGGCTGCCTGATTTTGCAGCAGGGCGGCGGCTTCCGGATTCTGTTGAAATGCGTTCAGGTTTGGCTGTTGGCTCATGATGTTGTCCTCCTGTTATGGAACGGGGTTCTTCTTTATCCTATGCATGAAAGTGAGAAATGTGTAATATGAAGATTGTTGTTTTTTCTGATTCCCATGGTAACGTCTCTGATATGGTGGAGGTGGCCCTGGCGGAGAACCCTGATCAGATCCTTTTCCTGGGGGACTGTTGGGTAGACAGCGGCCACTTGAAGCTGGCGGTTCCGGATATTCCCCTTGAGGCGGTTCCGGGGAATTGCGATTGCCGGCCCAAAGAGCCGCTGGAGCGCCTCATTGAAGTGGAGGGGAAGCGGATCTTTTTCTGCCACGGGCACACCCGGCGGGTAAAGCTGGGGATCGGCGACTTTATTACCGCCGGGCACCGCTGTGGGGCGGATATTGCTTTGTACGGCCATACCCACCAGCCCAAGTTGGAGCTGGCCAAGAATATGTGGGTGATGAACCCGGGGGCCATGACCCGATACGGCAAGAAGACCTACGGCGTGATTACCATTCAGGACGGTCAAATTGATTGCAGCATCCGGCCTGTTGAAAAATAGACAGAGTTCATTTTGACATGAAAAGGGAGGTCAGGAAATGAATATGAGCAACGTGGTTCTGATTGGCATGCCCGGCTGCGGTAAAAGCACCGTTGGGGTGGTTCTGGCAAAGCTGATGAGCCTGGACTTTGTGGATGTGGATCTGGTGATCCAGCGGAAGTATAAGCGGCGCCTACAGCAGTTGATTCACGAACACGGCAATCAGGGCTTCTTGGATTTGGAGGCGGAGACCATCTCCTGGCTGGACTGCCAGGAAACTGTGATCGCCACCGGCGGCAGCGCGGCCCTGCACCCCAGGGGGGTCAGAGCTATGAAAAAGCTGGGGATTATCGTCTACCTGAAGCACCCCTGCCAGGAGATTATTCAACGAATCCCCAACCTGGAATCCAGAGGGATCACCCTGGAAAGGGGGCAGACCTTGGAGGATTTATACCGATATCGGACGCCGGTTTATGAATCGGTGGCGGATTTGACCGTAAACGGGGCAGGCCTGGCCGTGGAGGAGACCGCTCTGGCTGTCCAGCAGGCGGTGGAGCTTTTTAAGGCCGGAAAAATGTGACGCCGGCGTGAAAACCGGCGAAAATAGGAAACGTCCGCTGAAGCGTTGCTCAGCGGACATTTTGTGAGTTAATTCTTTTTCCGGTTGGCCTTGCTCTGGAAGGCTTCGTTTTCAACCATAAAACGCTGGTGTGTGCCCCGGCCGATTTCCCCAGCCTCATCCCTGACAACCACCTGGAAGGTCAGCTTGCGGCCCTCTATGGACACCAATTCGCTCTCACAGGTAACGGTCATGGACAGGGGAGTGGGGGCAGAGTGGGCCACGTTTAGGCCAATGCCCACAGTGCCCCAGCCCGGCTCCAGATGCTCTGCCACGCTGGTCCAGCAGGTGCGTTCTATCAGGGCGATCATGGCGGGGGTGGCAAAGACGTCCAAGGTGCCGCTGCCCATGGTTTTGGCGGAGTTCTCCTCCGTCACCAGGACGCTGGCCCGGCCTTTGATTCCAACTTCAAGCATGTTGTTTTCTCCTTCTGTGGTTTATTTGAATGGAGGTTAGCGGGGAGTGGCGGGGTGCTCTGCATTTGAGGAGTCGATTATGACATCACCAGTGAAGTAAAAATAGTCGTTGTAGGGTTCCATACATCCTCTTACCCTGCCCTGGATGCCCTCTGTATAGAGTTCGGTGTTTGACCAGAAAAAGCGTACCGATCCCTCCGCTTTCCCATACAAAGCCACCTCCATGCTTGCTATGTTGAGGGCGGGAGTATACAACAAAGTATAGTCAATCGCTTCGCCCGTCAGCGTTACGCCATCCTCTGTGGTATAAATCAGTTGATCCAGGTTTTTACCACAGACACGGATACCAGTCCTTTTCGGGGCTGAAACGTCCTCCGGGAAATCGTCCGGAGCCGAAAGCCCGCACCAAAAGCGTTCGCTTTCCGGCTCATAGGTATATGCCGTGCTGGCGGGAATCTCCAGAACAAGCAGCTGGGGAGCGGACATTTCCTGCGCAAGCCAACTGTTGTTTGAAACCAGTTCCCATGAATAACATCTCATATTTCCGCTGAGCTTCCCGTCCTTCCAGGTCAGCTGCCGCCCTTCTCCGTTGGTGATGGTGAAGGGACCGTAAGGAACGATCCTCATGGTGACCGCGTTTTCCCGATTTGCCCGTTCCTCTTTTACAATAAACACCAAAACCACGGACGCGCAGACAACCGCAGCCAAGATCGCCGCGATCACAGCGATTTTTCGTTTACTGCGCATCCGGAACGACCTCCCTTTCTGATACTATAATTGTATATTATCAGAGATAGTATTTTCTGTCAATCAATTATTTGTCAATAAAATGATGTTATTTGCTGATTTGGCATAGGTATATTTTGCCGGAGAAAAAAACAAAATAAAACCATGTCCCGCTTGTTGACTTGCTTGAAAAACTGTAATAAAATAAAAAGGTCAAGGCAGGAAAGGAGGCGCCGGCATGGAGCACAAGAGTGTGAAAATCGTCTCAAAAAATCCAAAGGCCTTCCACGACTACTTTGTCGAGGATCGGTTTGAAGCCGGCATCGAGCTTGCCGGAACAGAAGTCAAGTCCGTCCGCTTGGGAAAGGTGAATTTGAAGGATTCCTTCTGTCACTTCAAGGATGGGGAGATGTTTGTCTACGGCATGCATATTTCCCCCTATGAGCAGGGCAATATCTTTAATAAGGATCCCATGCGCCCCCGCAGGCTGCTGATGCACAAGCGGGAGATCCTGCGGCTGTTTGCCAAGGTGAAGCAGGATGGTTATTCTCTGGTTCCCCTGTCAATCTACTTTAAGAATTCCCATGTGAAGCTGGAAATCGGCCTTGCCAAGGGCAAGAAGCTCCACGATAAGCGGGAAGCGGCAGCGGTGAAGGACGCAAAACGAGAAATCGACCGGGCATTAAAGACCCGGCTTCGCTGAAGAAAGGAACATGTCTTATGGCACAGAATCCCATTGTTACATTTGAAATGGAGAACGGCGGCATCATCAAGGCCGAGCTGTATCCCGAAATCGCACCGGAATCCGTCCGCAATTTTGTCTCCCTGGTGAGTAAGGGCTTTTATGACGGACTGATCTTCCATCGGGTGATCCCCGGCTTTATGATCCAGGGCGGTGATCCCCAGGGTACCGGCATGGGTGGTCCCGGCTACTGCATAAAGGGCGAGTTTAAGGCCAACGGCCATCCCAACAAGCTGTCCCACAAGCGGGGTGTGCTGTCCTTTGCCCGATCTCAGTCCTTCAATTCTGCCGGTTCTCAATTCTTCATCATGCACGCTGACGGCCAGTTCCTGGACGGCCAGTATGCCGCCTTCGGTGCTGTTACCGAGGGCATCGAGGCGGTGGATCAGATCGCTTCGGTCAGCACTGACCGGGCAGATCGGCCCAAGACCGAACAGAAGATGAAGAAGGTCACCGTTGAGACCTTTGGCGAGACCTATGCGGAGCCTCAGAAGCTGAAGGATCCCTACGGCCGTTATTGATATCCTGTATTTCCGCTGTCCGCCGGGGCAGGTCCCCGGCGGGCGGCTGAAAGATATATGAAGTTCGTAATTGAAAAAACTTTCCTATGCGTTCGCATGGACCATTAACCGGGGGTGCACTGGTTTCGACGGGGATGTGGAAGCGAGATAAGCGGGCGGTGGCGCCTGGCCACCTTAAAACGGGCACTTATAAATTAAAGAACAA
>CAZVVH010000087.1:0-6865 GCA_964630475.1 uncultured Oscillospiraceae bacterium
CTGCACATGGGCAAACAGGGCGTCGCTCTGGCGCAGGCCAAGCGCCCCCTCCGGCACATCCAACAGGCGGCCCGCGTTCAGCGAAGCGCCCTCCGGATTATAAACTGCCGCAGAGGTGGTGTAATTGCTGGTATCAATGCCAAGGGTAGTCATGCCTGCTCTCCCAACTCCGTGCGCACAAAGGTGCCCAGAATGCCGTTGATATAGCGGACCACCTCCAGATCCTCATAGCCCTTGGCGATCTCCACAGCCTCGTTGATGGCAACCTTGTTTGGAATCTCAGGCATGTAAAGCACTTCATACATAGCCACCCGCATAATGGCCGTGGCTGTACGGGGCAGCCGGCTGAACTTCCAGCCCTTGGCGTACTTCTCAATATCCAGATCCAGCTCATAGCCATGCTCGCCAACACCCTTGACCACCTTGCGGATATAGGCCAGCTGCTCCTCATCGGGGAACTCCCCATACAGTGGCTCCACCTGTGCAATGGACGCAAAGGTTTCCGGAGTCAGCATCTGGTCCAGAAGCTGCTCTGCGGATTCGCTGGTAAATCCCAATTCAAATGCGAAGTGGACTGCAATTTCCCGTGCCGTGGTTCTTGTCATATTTCTTTCCTCCATAGTTTCGCCTGCTGATCCGCAGATCAAACCTATTTTACCAATTATACATATTTTATATTGTATTATACAACAAAGGACGCCATGGAGACAAGCCCCCACGGCGCCCAAAATTATTTTTTATGCCTAAAGATTTCCTTACGCCTGGAAAGTGATCCCCGTCACATTGACGTTGACCCGGTTCACAGTCAGACCGGTCATGTCCCGCACACAGGAGATCACAGCATCCTGTACCTGCTCTGCCACCTTACGCACAGCGGAGGTGCTGTCCACCGTAATGGAAAGCTCCACCTCCACGGCCTCATCCGTGATAGCCAAACGGATTCCCTTACCGGGGCTTACCTTGTGATTGCCCAGCTTGTCAGTCAGGTCTCGTCCGCCGACGATACCGCTGACCCCTTCCACCTCTGCCGCGGCCACCGCCGCGATGGAGGCAATCACTTCCTCAGAAATATGAATGGTGCCCAGCTCTTCCTGCTGAGAGACGTATTCCTTCAATTCAGCCATGATTACACACGCTCCTTATTCGGTTCGCTCTTTTTCTGTATTGTATCACAATCTGAGAAAAATACAACAGCAAATTTAAAAGGAAACCGAATGACAGGCGGATTGGGCGAAATCATGCCAGAACTTGCATGCTGCCATAGCCGTTGGCGGCTTTGCCGCCTTACGGATGTCCATGCACGGCACACGGGTTTCCCGATGAAAGCATTTCATCGGGAAACAGGATCAGTCCGCATCTGTCTCGATGACTTTAATCTGGGAGGCGGTCAATCCCGTCTGATCCCGAATGATGTCTGTGATAATGGCAACGTCGGTATCCGTCAGCGTCTCCTCCGATGCGCCCACCACAATGCTGGCGCTTTCATCATTGACATAGGCCACGCAGTTTGAGTACCCCTTTGCCGCCACCAGGCCTTCGATCTCAGACTCCGCCATGCTGCAGGCTGCCATGGCGGTGATGGACTCCGCCGCCATGTTCCGGGCCTCCTCGGTGGCAAGCTCGTCATCCACGGTGCCTTGCAGGATCGCCAACGCCTCGTCCCTGGCCTGCTCCCGGCTCAGCCGGGCAGAGGCAAAATAGGAATCCTCGTTCTGCCCATCAGAATAGTTCACATCTTCTGCCTGCTCCCCTCCGCTGCTGACCAGCACTGCCTCTCCCAGGGTTCGAGTGGAGGTCCCCGCCGGCACCGTTTCCGCGTCCATAACCTCCGCCGTGTCCGAATCCCCTCTGGAATAGGACCAGTTCAGATAGGCCGCCACACAAATGAACAGCACCACTGCCACCACCACAGCATTCCGTTTCCACAGCTTTTTCATTTTCAATGAACCTCACTTTCTCCCGCACACTGATATTTTTTCCGTACTCAATCCGGTCAGCGCCGCCACGCTTTCGGTCACCGCCAGCCGAACCGATGCAGTATTTCCCCCGTCACAGACAATCAAAGCCCCCTGAAAGGTGGGATAGACCTCCATGACCTGCAATGCCTCTTCAGAGCCTGACCCTGTGGAAATCCGCGCCAGGGTCTCCTCACTGTCGCTGCCCTCGGAATCCGAGCTTTCCGCCTTTTCCGTGGCATAGACCTGCCGGGTACCGGATTTCAGGGTCAGCACCACACTGACCTCCCCCACGCCATCAATCTGTGACAGGGTCTCCGCCAGCCGTTCCTCCAGGGCGGACACATCGTAATCCGACCGGGCGGTCTGAACGGCGGCTGCCTCCGCAGAAGGCTCCTTTTTCGCCTCCCCGGTGGGGATGCACAGCAGCACCACCCCGGCCAGAATGACCAGCAGCGCCCAGCGCAGCCCCTTTCCCTTTTCCAGCCATCTTCGGCTGATTTGCTTCCAGTCCTCCTTTTTCACGGAGCCGCCTCCCTGTACGTCTGATTCTCTTCCTCAATTCCGAAATCCCGCCGGATTTCTGCGGCCAGCTGGGACTGTTGCTCCGGGCTGAGGCTTCCTTCCACCAGCACCGCGCCGGGAACGGGAAGCTCCTCCTGCCACTGGCAGGTTACTGTCACCCGGCACTCCGCCCCCAGTGCCGCCGCCTGCCCTTCAATATATGTCTGACAATTCTCAGTTATGAGTCCCTCCAGCAGGGTTTTGTCCGTCTCCTCCAGGGTTTGATCCCACTGGGCGTCCGCCAGGGGGCTTTCGGACAGCAGCCGGGCCAGATCCGCGTTTTCCAGCCGGAACACCGGCTGAATGATGACCAGCAGGATCAGCATTCCTCCCAGCAGGCGGCCCACCTTCTTGGGCAGCCCCTCCGGCGTCAGCGCATCCAGCAGGGCCACGATCAGGGCCGCCGCCACCAGGGACAGCAGCCACCCCTTTACCGCCGCCGTCATCCTACCGTCACCGCGATCCCAGAGACCATGGATACCAGTAGCACCAAGGCCCCTGCCCCGGTCATGCCAAGGATCAAGCCAAAGGCGGTTCCGATATCTCCGATCAGTCCGGCAATCCGTCCGCCGGACAGGGTGGCCGACAGAGCGGCCGTCACCTTATAGATCAGGTAGTGGACCCCCAGATGCAAAAAGGGCAGCAGGCAGAAGGCCAGCGTGGCCAGCAGGCCAAAAACCCCCACCGCGTTTTTCAGCAGCCCTGCCCCTGCCACCACCGTCTCTGTTGCGGAGGCCAAGATCCCGCCCACCACCGGCACCATTCCAGAGATGGCGAAGCTGGCGGTCTTTGCTGTCATGGCATCCGCCGTTCCCGCAATGGCCGACGCGGCGGTGAGCCAGGTCACATAGACGGTCAGTACTGTGGTCAACAGGGTGGTGACACCCCATTTTATCAGGCCCGCAATCTTGCGCAGCCCCTCATTCCCCACCGCCGCATACCCGGCGCAGACCGCTGTATACAGGTAGATCATAGGCAGCAGTAGCCGGTTCATCAGGGTCAGCAGCACATCAGAAAAGAGCATGGTGGCCGTCTGTCGTACTACCGCCCCGGAAACCGAGCCGCTGGCTACCGCCGCAGCGGTCATGGTGGGCAACAGGGCCTTGGAAAACTGCTCCATCTGCTCCATAGTCTCTCTCCCCATGGCCGCCAGGGAGTTGACGTCCGTCATGGCCAGGGCCAGGATGGCGGTGGTCCCTGCCAGTGCGGTCAAATCCAACCCCTTCATCTTCAGCGCCCCCTGGGTCAAATCCAAAAGGCCGCAGAGCATGGTGGCCAGCATCAGCAGCACCCCTGTCCGCACGGCGGCGCTCAGGATTTCCTGTAGGGCGCCCAGCCCCCGCTCCGCCAGCGTTTTCAGTCCCTGGGTCAGGTCGATGGAGGGGCTTAGGTCAATTTCCTCCATTCCCTCCCCCGCTGCCGCCTCCAGGGCATCCGGATTCAGGGCTTCCCACTGCTCCTCCAGGATTTCAGCGGCGCTGGCCCTTCCCAAACACATTGCCGGAAGGAGAAGGCCCAGGCAGAGCAACACCAGACATCGTATTGTTCTCATAAACGTCTCCTAAATTATACTTCTCAACTGCCCTCGCAGCATTTAACCCATGATACGTATATGTATTGCGGGTCATGCTGATGTCAGCGTGTCCCACGAGATCCTGCAATGCTTAACGGCCAACACCTCCTTTCTGCTGCACATAGTTTTCCGCCCGCCAGCTGTAAAAGCATGTTTGGCACCCATCTTCATAGGATGGGTACCGATACCGGCCCTTTCGCTCTTGCGTCTCTCCATCGCGCAGAATGCGCTTCTTTTTGTCTCGTCGTTTCGCGCTCAGGCTGCTCTTCGTTCCTTGAACGCCATACCACTGTGACATTATATCGCGGCACACGGGCTGGTATGACTCCCATTGCCTTTTCAATTAATAGGTCACCCCGAAATATAAACTTGCAGATCTCACGTTCCTGTCCCTGGCAGCTGCTCTTTCCCTCATACAGCCTTGTGAAGCCGCAGCGAACAGCAAAGCCGCAGACCCGTTTGACTGGGTCCGCGGCTTTGTGCCATAAAAAATACAAGTATTCTGATCAGATCGACTGCTCGCTCCGCTCCTTCCATCAGATTTGGATGGCCGCATCATAAGCAGTCCGATTGGCGTTGCGCAGATTGCTGGCCTTGACGCAGTCCCCCAGCCGGAAGAATTTCGGCGCGGTAAAACGGAAGCGCTCGGCAAGACCGGCCCGTGGCCGTCTGCCCACAGAGAAGATCACCGTATCCGCATCCACGGACCGCCTTTCGCCATTTTCATCTACATAGCGGACCTGAGTGGGAGTAATTTCCGTCACTGCCGCATTCAGGCAGAGGGTGCAGTACTTGGGAACCCGGTCATAGAGGGCCAGCTCCTGGGCATAAGCACTGGAAGCCGCAATCCGGCGGGCAGCTTCGATGACCGTGACCTGCTTTCCGCACTCCATGGCCAAGTAAAGAGCCGTCTCGCAGCCCACCTCGCCGCCGCCGATGACCACAGCCTTTTCTCCCACCAGCTCCGGATGTCCGAACACCTCCGTGGCTTCCCGCACTCGGGGATCATCCCAGCCGGGGATGCTCAGCGCCGCATTGTCCGCCCCCACAGCAGCCATAACCACATCATAGTGTTCCGCTTCCACCAGCTCCGGCGTGGCCTCAACTCCAAGCCGGACCAGGACCCCCAGCTTTTCCAGCATTCGAATCCGGTACTCCTTGTAGTCATTCAGGGCATATTTGAAGGACACATACCGAGCGAAACGGATGGTTCCCCCCAGCTCCGTCTCCTTCTCATACAGGGTCACCTGGTGGCCCTGCTGGGCACAATATTGGGCCGCTGCCATGCCCGCCGGGCCGCCGCCGATAATCCCCACCCGCTTGGGGGTGCTGCCATGGTTGATAAACTGATCCAGGATATACTCCCGTCCCACTGTAGGATTGGCAGAACAGCAGAACTCCTCCTCCGTATCATAGGCCAGGCATACAAAGCACTTCAGGCAGGGGATGATCTCATCCGCCCTCCCCTCCGCCGCCTTGGTCACGCAGGCGGCATCCGCAATAGCGCCTCTGGCCATGGCTACTACATCTGCGCCGCCGGTGGCGATGGTCTCCTCTATTAGCTCGGGAGCCTGGAAGGCGCCCAGGGTGAGCACCGGCTTGGAGAAGCCGGATTCCTTCACTTGGCGGGCAAAAACCGCATTGCAGCCTGGCTGATAGAATTCCACCGGGTGCATCCGGGTCTGGGTGACATCATCCATCACGGTGCCGCAGGAGACGTGGGCAAGGTCAATCTCCCCCTCCGCCCGCTTCAAGAAGTCGATGCAGTCCTCAATGGTACCGCCGCCCTGGGTCAGCTCGTCTCCGGAGACCCGGACCTCAATGGGCACTCTGGGACCCACCGCCTGCCGCACTGCGTGAATGAGCATCAGAGGGAATCTGGCTCGGTTTTCCCGGGAGCCGCCGAACTCGTCGGTCCTCTGGTTGGACAGGGGGCTGAGGAACTGGGCTGGGAAAGTGCCGTGGCCCAGGTGGAGCAGAATCATGTCAAAACCCACCCGGACGGCGATTTTTGCCGCCTGAGCGTAATCCTCGCACATCCGCTCCATGGCTTCCCGGGTCATCTGGGGGCAGTATTCTCCGGTCTCCTCGTCGGTTTCTCCGTTGACGCTCCAGCAGACCACGGTTCCGTCCTCCAGCTCCTCATGGCGGCCGAAGGCCAGCAGCTCCAGGCTGATCCGGGCGTCATAAAAATGCACCGCACTGATCAGACGGTACCAGTAATTGTGATACCGCAGATTGAAAATATTGGGATCGGAGTGAATCTCCCCGGGGTGCTCCACCAGGTACCGGTCCATGTTCTGGGCGGAGAAGGTGATGCAGGCCGCGCCGCCCTTTGCCTTCTCCCGGTAATGGGCAATGGTGGCTTCGTTAGGATAAGGCTCCCCCGCGCTCAGCAGATGAACCCCGGTAGGGGCCGTCCAAACTCTGTTTTTAAATAGCAACCCCGGCCAATTTCCCCGGGCACCCAGGACAATGGGACTGAACATATGAGGATATAACGGCTTCATAATGATCCTCCTTTGTGCCGTGATTTGATAGCCGGTGTTTTCCCCGGCTGCTCCGGTGCTGGGGACAGGCTTACTCCTCGCCGTGCCGCCGGTTCAGCTCTTTCCGGATTTCTACAATTTCGCTTTTCTTGATGGGATAGAACAGAACCGCCGCAAAGGAGATTGCAGCCAAGATGCCGGGCATCAGGAAGCGCAAAACCGCAACGCCATTGGCCATCTGCTGGGTCACCTCAATGGTCACAGGTCCCATTCCTTCAAAGCCC
>CAZVVH010000087.1:6965-8281 GCA_964630475.1 uncultured Oscillospiraceae bacterium
GGAATCCGGCCCGCGATCCGGCTCCAGGCTGTAATGGAAGCCCGCTCCTGGGGATCAAAGGAACATCATCAGATAGTTGTTGACAATGGTATTAAACCCGTCTTTTCCGGCTTATCCAATGGCATAACACAGCTTTGCCCCAGGGCCTACCCGGTCCTTGGACTTCACGGAATAATCATCTCTCTGCTTTCCCATAACAATGCAGTCCCCCAGCTTACAATTCCATTGCCGTGAGGAAGCCCTCCTCAATGGCATCATAAATTTTTCCTGCCCTGACGCAACCACCGATGGTCTTATAGGTCACACCGGCTTTCACCGCCATGGCCTCCAGCTTATCTGTGGAATTTGCCTTCATGCCCAGGGCGGCCACCGCCGTATCCGCAGCAAGAGTCTGTTTGACACCTTTCCGCTCTACTGTAACAGAATTTTGATTCACGGACAAGCACTTTGTCCCCAGCAGCACGGTGATCCGGTCATCCGCCGCAATGATTTGGCGCAGCTTGTGCTTGTGGAGCCGGTAGGCGTCCGGGGCCAGCTCGTCCCGCATCTCCACGATGGTTATCGTTTTCCCCTGCTTTGCCAGGTGAACCGCCATCTCACACCCCACCAGGCCACCGCCCAGAATGACCACCTTCTCTCCGATGGGGGCCTCCGGCTTATAGGCATTGATGGCCTGCACGGCCTGCTCCAGGCCAGGAATGGGCGGAGCCAGGGGGGAAGATCCAATGGCAATCACCACAAAATCATACTTTTTCATCTGTGCCGCAGTGACCTCAGTGTTCAGAAGCACCTGGATGCCGCCTGCCATCACCTGGGCGGCCATGGAATCCGCTAGGTTCTTATAGACCTTGGCCCCCACCTGAATGGGGGACAGACGATGTGTAAATCCGTCATCACGGGCCGCTCTGTCCCGGATGGCCTGATCCTCCCCCGGGACCTTTTTCAGGCAGGCTTTTTCCCGCTTCGTATAAACGCCGGGATAAGAGGTAACAAATTCGCCGTTCATAGCTGCTGACTCCCTTCTTGCGCAAAACATGACAATAGCGCCCCGGCCCAGGTTGTCCGTGCCCAGCCAATAGATCATTCCATTGCTGACCTGCTGGGCTCGCTCCTGGGACGAAAGCATCCAGAAGGCTTCACCGGCTTGTCCAGGATGCTGCCGGGCAGGGTTCCCGCCTGCATTTTTACCGGGGCAATCACATCCGCAAAAATGGCTACTAACAGCAGAAGGACGAGGACGATCAGTCCTGCAAAGCCCATGGGCTTTTTCCGGATAAAGTGGGAAATAGCCGCCAGCTTCCGGTTCTTAACCTTTG
>CAZVVH010000088.1:0-8217 GCA_964630475.1 uncultured Oscillospiraceae bacterium
GGGAAGATCGGTAGTGCCAACATAATCACCTCACAGGCTTTGCTTGTGAGGTTTTCTTTTATCATGGGAGAGATGAGGCGTGATGAGATATCAGCTGGCAATTTTTGATCTGGATGGAACCATTCTTGACACGCTTGGTGATCTGCATGCAAGCACAAATTACGCGCTGGAGCACTTTGGCTATCCACTGCATACGATAGATGAAGTCCGCGGGTTTGTTGGGAATGGAATCCGGAGGTTGATCGAGCGCGCTGTGCCAGCGGAGTTGACGGAAGAACAGATCAACGAGGTACACGCCTGTTTTATGAAGCACTATATCGACCACTGTTCCGATCGAACCAGGCCCTATCCAGGAATCCCGGCCCTTTTGCAGGCCCTTCGGCAGGCGGGAATCAAGACGGCGATTTCCTCCAACAAGGCGGATGCCGCAGTGCAAGTCCTGCGGCAGCAGTATTTTCCTGACCTTTTTGACGCAGCCACAGGAGAGAGGAACGGTGTGCCCAGAAAGCCGGCTCCGAATTCCGTGGAGAATCTGCTGTCCGAGATGCATGTTGAAAAACCCAATGCGGTTTACATTGGGGATTCTGAGGTTGATGTGCAGACGGCGAGAAATGCGGGGATTGATTTCCTGATTGTTGCCTGGGGATTCCGGGATGCAGCGTACTTGAGAACAGTGGGGGCGGAAACAATTGTCAGCACCCCAGAAGAGCTGCTGAAAAAGCTTGTATCATATTGCGGTCTCAAGAATAATTCTGTATAATATTTGATATATATGAAAGGCCAGGAGCAATTCATGGCAATTTACCCGCTGCGGCGGAGAACAGATAGAAAAGGACGATTGCGCAAATGAATTTGATGACAACAAAGCATGGATTTTTCACCAAATCCACCTGTAAGCTGGAAGAGCTGGACGCCGTGCTCCATGAGATGGAGCATGAGAAGTCCGGCGCCCATTTGGTCTGGCTGGAGCGGCCGGATGAGAACAAAACCTTTGGTATTGCATTTCGGACCATTCCTTGGAACGACACCGGCGTTTTCCATATTCTGGAGCATTCTGTGCTCTGTGGCTCTGACAAGTACCCGGTTCGGGAGCCATTTGTGGAGCTGCTGAAGGGTTCCCTGAACACCTTCCTGAACGCCATGACCTTCCCGGACAAGACCTTTTATCCGGTGTCCAGCCGTAATGACAAGGATTTTCTCAACCTGACCCAGGTATATTTGGATGCGGTATTCCACCCTTTGATCTATAGCAAACCGGAGATCTTTGCCCAAGAGGGGTGGCATTATGAGTTTGATGAGGAGGGGAACCCCTCCTATAAGGGCGTTGTGTTCAATGAAATGAAGGGCGCCTTTGCCTCTGCGGATGAGCTGCTGCAAAACGAATTGAACCGGCGGCTGTTTCCGGACAACTGCTATCGCTATGTGTCTGGAGGCGATCCGGCCCATATTCCCGAGCTGAGCTATCAGGAGTTCGTGAACGGCCACCGGAAGTTCTATCACCCGTCCAATTCCTACATCTTCCTGGATGGCGAAGTAAACCTGGATGAAACCCTGGCGCTGATCGATGAGTATCTGAGGGAGTATTCCCGCTCTGAAGAACTGCCCCAGTTTGACTTCCAGGCTCCGGTGCACGGAGGTGTTGGCCGGATTTCCTATGAGCTTGGCCCAGATGAGGCGGCGGAGAACCGCTGTCGGGTGGGCTATGGCTATGTCATCGGCAGCTACCAGGATCGGGAGACCCTGGTGGCGATGCAGGTGCTGTGCGATGTGCTGGCCGGCAGCAACCATGCGCCCCTGACCAGGCGAATTTTGACCGAGGGCATTGCGGAAAATGTGGACGTCACCGTCCTGGATGAGGTTTTGCAGCCCTGGGTAGCCATTGACGTGCAGAACCTTGAGGAGGCGGACCTGCCCCGGGTAGGAGAGATTCTGCGGGAGGAGCTGTCCCGCCTGGCGGGAGAGGGGCTGGACCACCGTCAGTTGGAGGCAAGCCTGTCCAATTACGAATTCAAGCTGCGGGAGAGGGACTACGGTACCATGCCCAGAGGACTGATTCTGGGCATGGAGGTGTTGGGCAGCTGGCTCTATGGCGGCCAGCCGGAGAGCAACCTGGTGATCGGAGACCTGTTCCGCAGCCTGCGGGAGAAGATGAAGTCAGGCTTTTTTGAGGAGTTGATCCGGCGCGTCTTTTTGGAGAATCCCCATTGCTGTGAAGTCCGGCTGATTCCCTCCCACACGTTGGGGGACGAGAACCGGGCCGCCGAAGCCGCCCGGCTGAACGCTCAGCGGGCGCAGTGGAGTGAGGCGGAACGGGCGGAGCTGCTGGCCCAGCAGAAGCGACTGGAGGCCTGGCAGAGCACCCCGGATACCCCGGAGCAGCTGGCCACCATTCCCCATGTGACCCTGGATGAAATCCCTGCGGAACCGGAGGCTGTGCCCATGGAGGTGGAGCAGATCCGAGGGGTCACCGTTTTGAAGCATCCCATCAACACCAGCGGGATTGTGTACATCAGCCTGTATTTCGATCTGGATGGCCTGGATGCGGAGCAGCTTTCCTGCGCTTCCTTCCTCTGCAGGCTGCTGGGAAATCTGGAAACAGAGCATTACGCCTGCGAGCCGCTGCAAAATGAGCTGCGATTGCTCTTTGGCAATCTGAGCTTCGCGGTGTCTGCCTATAGCGGCGTAAATCAGCCCGACGCCTGCAAGGTGCGGCTGCGCATTTCCGGAAGTATGCTGGAAAGCAAGCTGGCGGATGCCATTGAACTGCTGGTAGAGGTGGCCTCCCGAACCAGCTTTGGGAATCGGGGCCTGATTTTGGAGCTGCTGCGCCAGCAGAAAACCGGTCTGAACCAACAGATCGTCATGTCCGGCTCCAGCTATGCCATGAACCGCATTGCCGCCGGTGTCAACGCGGCCAGTGCGGCAGAGGAGTATCTGGGCGGCATTTCCTATTACCGCTGGCTGAAGGTCCAGGAGGAGGCCCTGCAGAGGGGAGAGAACACCCTGCTGGAGGAGCTGGAGAAGCTGTACCGGGGGGCCATCTCCGCAGACCGGATGACGGTGGGTGTCACCGGAACCATGGAGAACGGAGCAGAGCTGGTCACCGAGCTGCTGCTGGATAAGCTGCCTGTGACGGCGGCCCTGACCGACGGCGAGAATCAGATTCGTCCCTGGGGGCTGCGTACAGAGGGCTTTGTGGTGCCTGCGGATGTGTCCTTCGCGGCCCTGGGCGGTAGCCTGGTACCCTATGGCGGCGGCTATTCCGGCCCCATGCAGCTGACTTGCCGGGTGGCCACCTTGGAATACCTGTGGAATATGATCCGGGTTCAGGGTGGCGCTTACGGCACCGGACTTGCCCTGCGGGATGACGGCTTTGCCTGCTGCTATTCCTACCGGGACCCCAACGGCAAGCGCTCCCTGGACTGCTATCAGCAGACGGCCCCCTTCCTGCGGGACTTCTTCGGCAGGACAGAGGACCTGACCAGCCATGTGATTGGCGCTATCTCAGATTCCTCCCCGCTGATGACCCCCCGGGTCCAGGGCCTGGTGGCGGACGTCTGGTACTGGAAGGGCGTTACATATGAGGAGCGCCGAGCCAACCGGCGGGCGCTGCTCTCTGCCAAGCCGGAGGAGCTGGCCGCTCTGTGCGGCAGCCTGGAGCAGGCCCTAGCCAATGGCGGCATCTGCATCATTGGCTCGGAGAAACAGGTGAAGGCCTGCGGAGATCTGCTGGGGCAGGTGGAAGCGCTGTAAACGCGCAGACAAAAATAGGGGCAGAGGCTGCTTTACGGCCTCTGCCCTGCGCTTGCCGCCGGACTCCACAAGCGCTCTCGAAAATGCCATCCGGCTGCACGGCACACCCTGCTGCGGCCCGCGTTTGCAGGCTGATTGAAGCAAAACACCACCGGAAATCGCCTGATCGTGATTCCCGGTGGTGCTGTTTTATGGAATTATACTAAAACTGATTAAAAAGGTTAATCAAGAATCGGTATCAGATGCTCACAGCGGTGGCGTAAGCATTGCGGTTGGTGGTCTGAATGGTGCCGGGCTTCTTGCAGTCACCGATCATGTAGAACCGGTCAGCGGTGCCGTAGAAGGACAGGGCCTCATCTGCCTTGGCCCGCATGCCCACAGACAGGATCACGGAATCCGCAGGCAGATCATGATCCACACCCTCCTTGTCGGTGTAGGTCACATGGCTGGCGGTGATCTCCTTGGCGGTGGCGTTCAGCACAAAATGGAAGGTGGGGATGGCCTCCCAGGCAGCCTGGAACATGGAGCGGTAGTGCATGAAGGTGGTGTCAGCTGCCAGCTCGTCCCGCATTTCCACCACGGTGACGTTCTTGCCCTGCTGAGCCAGGAACATGCCGGTCTCCACGCCGACCTCGCCGCCGCCGATGACCACCACATTCTGGCCGATTTTCTCGGAGTGCATCAGGGCATCGGTGGCGATGGTCACATGGCTGCCCTCCACGCCGGGAATTCTGGGGATCACAGGGGCTGCGCCGATGGCGGCGATCACCGCGTCGTAGCCCTCACCCAGCTTTTCGGGCGTCATTTCGGTATTCAGAACCACCTTGACGCCCTGCTTCTCCACCTGACGGATCAGATAGTCTTTGTACTCCTTCAGGGTCCACTTGAAGGGAACATAATCGGAGTGGGTGATGGCGCCGCCCAGATGATCCTCCTTCTCGAAGATGGTGACCTGATGGCCCCGCTCCCGCAGGAAGAGGGCGGTGCGCATGCCGCCGGGGCCGCCGCCGATGATGGCGATGTTCTTGATCTTGGTGACCGGAGTGACCAGATACTTGTCCACTACCTCAAAGCCGACAATGGGGTTAACGGAGCAGACGCTGGACATGATGTCATGCTTCCCACGGCCGTGGCACTTGTTGCAGCGCAGGCAGGGAACCACATCCTCATAGCGGTCCTCATACAGCAGGTCGCCGTAATTGGGGTTGGAGATCCAGGCCCGGGCCATGGCCACCAGGTCCAGCTTCCCTTCCGCAATCGCCTTGTCAGCGATGGCAGGGTCAAAGTAGCCGCCCACATTGCTGACCAGGAAGTCCGGGCCCTCCGCCTTGATGCGGGCGGCCAGCTCCAGGAAGGGAGTGGGATTCAGCTCAAAGGGAATGGGATGGTTGGGGTCACCCTCCGCGGAGCGGACCTGGACAATGTCCACGTAAGGCTCAAACATCTTCAGATACTCAATGCCCTCCTCCACGGTGTAGCCGCCCTTCGGCTCCTCAGCGGAGAACTGGATTTCGATGAGCATATCATTGCCCACCGCCTTGCGGATCTCCTGGAACATCAGAATGGCAAAGCGGGCGCGGTTTTCAGGACAGTCGTTGCCGAATTCATCGGTGCGCTTATTGCCCAAGGGGGAAAGCAGCTGGCTGGGGATCTGGGCGCGGTAGCTCATGTGGATGGTAACGGCGTCAAAGCCCAGCCGCTTGTACAAGGCGGCCCGCTGGCCATAGCTCTTGGCGATCTTGATTAAATCCTCCTTAGAGACCTCATCGCCGGTCTCCTGGAGCATCATGGAGGTGGCGCCCACGCCCAAATCCACCGGGGGATTGGCGTCCACCAGCTCTACGTTGCCGTTCTCGTCCTCATAGCGGAACTTTTTGTTGGCGGAGAACAGAGAGCCGCTGACGATGCTGCCCACTGCGTGCATGGCCTCCACCAGCTCCACCATGTAATTCTGGCACTTGCCGTCCCGCATGTTGAATTCGGGAAAGTGAGCCATATCCAGGGAATCGGGCAGGGGGGGCTGGCCGGGCAGCTCCGGGGAGTCCTCCATGCCGGCCATGGTGATGAAGGCGGCGCCGGTGCGGGCGCGGCCCAGGAAGTGGCCAATAGTGGCGTCAGCGGGGTATTCCTCCGGCCCCTGAGAGAAGTGCATCAGGGAGTTGGAAGACTGCATACGGTTTTTCAGAATGAATTTACCTGCTTTGATGGGAGAAAGCAGGTGGGGGTAAGCCTGTGCCATAATAAAATTCCTCCGATGTCATTGATTAAGGGCTTCTGATATATCTATTTTCCATGAGAAGTGGATAAAATACAATTGTCTTTTTTTACAGAAATCTTTCAAGGGAGCGGAGTTTGTGCAAAAAATGATGTAAATTGGACCACTTTTTATTCGGGAACGTTCCCGGCGGACAGGGCGCGGGAAAGGCTGCGGGCCACCTCCGCAGCAGGTTCCGGTGATGGGGTGCTGAGCCAGTTGATGGCCACGTTAAACAGCGCCCCGGAGAAGAAGTACAGCTCATACCGGGTGATGGAGCGCTGAGGCATATCTCCCGCCGCTGTTTCCAGATAATGATTCAGCGTCTCCAGACAGAGGTTGGAAAAGCCGCTGTGAAACAGGCAGCGCAGCTCCGACTGAAAATGGCGCATGCAGTCCAGAGTGTGCAGAATATTTTCGCAGCTCTGGTAGTTGTGGAGATCGTAGTCTGCGGTGCTGGTGAAGTAGGTTACCATTTCCTGGAGCAGCTGGCGGATGATATCCTCCTTGGAGGCGTAGTTGCGATAATAGGAGGCCCGGGCCACCTTGGCCTTCTGGATCAGCTCGGTGACAGTGATAAGGGCGAAGGGCTTCTGTTCCATCAGCTCCAGCAGGGCGGCGGTAATATCGCGGCGGACGCGTTGGTTCTCTCTGTTGCAATGCAGCATGGCGGTGGCCTCCTTGCCTATAGTGAGACAAATTGACAAATATTGGCTCACTTAATCAGTTGCGATTGGGTTCCGCTGTCAGGTATAATTTAATCAATCATAGCAAATATGGAAATAGAATTTATCCCAAATTAGTGTAACATTTCCCAGTGAGGTTGTCAAACCTCCAATCAGGAAGAGAAAGGAGAGATACCGGATGAACTCATTTGAATTGACCTGCTGCTCTACTGCGGATATGTCCAAGGAGTTTTTTGAAGCGCATCAGATCCCTTATATCTGTTTCCACTATGTAATGGATGGGGTGGAATGCCCCGATGATTTGGGACAGAGCATTTCCTTTGATGACTTTTACCAGAAAATCGCGGATGGCGCTCAGCCCACCACCAGCCAGATTAACCAGCAGAGCTATGAGGCTTTCTGGGAGCCGATGCTGAAAGGGGGGAAGGATATCCTCCATGTCTCCTTGTCCGGCGGGCTGTCCGGCAGTGTAAACTCCGCAAGCCTGGCGCGGATCAACTTGGAGGAGCGCTACCCCCAGCGGAAAATTGTCATTGTAGACTCCCTGGGTGCCTCCAGCGGCTATGGACTTCTGGTCACCATGCTCTGCCAGCTGAGAGATCAGGGGGCTTCCTTGGAGGAGGCCGGGGCCTGGGCAGAGGAGAACAAGCTGCGGGTACACCACTGGTTCTTTTCCACCGACCTGACCAGCTATTTCCGGGGCGGGCGCATTTCCAGAAGCTCTGCGGTGCTGGGCACCATGCTGCATATCTGTCCCTTGCTGAATATGAACACAGAGGGCAAGCTGATCCCCAGAGAGAAGATCCGGGGCAAGAAGAAGGTCATCGAGGCACTGGTGAAACGAATGGAGGAGCACGCCCAGGACGGCCTGAATTACAGCGGGAAGTGCTATATCAGCCATTCCGCCTGCAAGCAGGATGCGGAAACGGTAAAGGCCATGGTGGAGGCACACTTTCCCAAGCTGGATGGTCCGGTGGTCATCAACAGCATTGGCACAGTGATCGGTTCCCACACCGGCCCCGGCACGGTGGCGCTGTTCTTTATGGGCGATGACCGGGTACTGTAATACTGCTCCTCAATGAAATGCTTTCATTGATACTGTTCCCTGATAAAATATGGAAATTTTATCAGGGAGGCATCGCCTCAGCGGCGCTGCCCGTTTTGCAGTGCAGCGCAAAACACGTCTCATACAATCCCTGACGCCCCTGCGGGGGCTATAAAAAGCATTTGTGCTTTTTAACAGGGATTGGTATGAGAAACCCGTGTGCTGCGCACCCTGGCATCGTGCGATTGCACGCTGCGCCGCCTCATAGAAACTGAACGCACTTCGTGCTATAAAAAACTTTTCAAGCTTTTTCATCAGTTTTAGTATAAATCTGTCAATCGGGAAAAGAAAATCCCTCTGGGGTTTTTGGGAACTCCGGAGGGAGAGAGCTTGTCGAAAAACTCGACAAGCTCTCTCGAGAATGCAAGCATTTTCTCGAACTTAGCGCACGTTTGCAGGCTGAGAAGGAACGAATCCAA
>CAZVVH010000089.1:0-8189 GCA_964630475.1 uncultured Oscillospiraceae bacterium
ACGAGGGGCTGGCCCGGGCCATTTATGAATCGGAGATCCCGGTGATCTCCGCCGTGGGCCATGAGCCGGACTTTGTCATCTCCGACTTTGTGGCTGATCTGCGGGCGGCCACGCCCTCCAACGCGGCGGAGCTGGCGGTGCCCGATCAGAACGAGATTTACGCTGGCCTGCTGAGCCGGAAGGAGCGGCTGCTGCTGGCCATGAACCGGAAGCTGGCGGAAGACAAGAAGCGTCTGACCCGCTGTAAGCAGAGCCGCCAGCTCACCGACCCCCGGGTCTATATCCAGGATCGGCAGCTTCGGCTGGACGCCCTGGAGGGGCGGCTGCGCCAAGGCTTCGAGTGGCAGCTGGCCGCTGGTCGGCAGCGGCTGGGCCGGGCGGCGGCGGCTCTGGATGCGATGAGCCCGCTGAAGGTGCTGGGCCGGGGCTATTCCATGACCACCGGAGCGGACGGCGGTGTGATTACCTCATCAGAACAAGTGGACACCGGGGATCAGGTCAGGATCCGCCTGCGGTCAGGCAGCCTGGGCTGCACAGTCATAGAAAGGAGTTTACCGGATGGCGAAAGTGAAAACGTTTGAGGAATCCATCTCCCGTTTGGAGGAGATTGTAGCCACTCTGGAGCGGGGAGACGCAGATTTGGAGTCTGCCCTAAAGCTGTTTGAAGAGGGAACCAAGCTGGCCAACGCCTGCACAAAGCAGTTAGATGCCGCCGGGCAAAAGGTGGTTCAGCTGACCAAGGGCCCGGATGGCGCGCCTGTGGAGCGCTCGTTTGAAGGAAGTGTTGAGTAATGCTGCCTCAGGAATGGATGAAACAGGATCAGCGCCGGATTGAGGATGCTTTGAAGGGCTATTTTACCGAAGGGGTGCCCTATGCCGTGCTGTACGACGCCATGCGGTATTCCCTGCTGGCTGGCGGAAAGCGGATTCGTCCGGTGCTGGTGCTGGAGAGCTGCCGGGCCTGCGGCGGCGATCCGGACACCGCCATGCCCTTTGCCTGTGCCTTGGAAATGGTGCACACCTATTCCCTGATCCACGACGACCTGCCCTGTATGGACAACGACGACTATCGCCGGGGCAAGCTGACCAACCACAAGGTCTATGGCGAGGATGTGGCAACCCTGGCCGGGGACGGCCTGCTGACGGCCGCCTTTGGTGTGCTGACCGGGGAGGAAGCCTTTGCCAAACAGTCCGCCGGTCACATTGCCAGGGCAGTCCGCTGCCTGGCCCGCTCCGCCGGTGAGGACGGCATGGTGGCGGGGCAGATTCTGGACCTGAAATGGGAGGCCCGAACCGACCTGACCCGGGAGGAGCTGGAGCAGGTCCACAACCGCAAAACCGGCGCGTTGCTGCGCTGCGCCTGTGAGCTGGGCTGCATCGCGGCGGGAGGCAGCCAGGCCCAGTCCAAGGCGCTGGAGGAGTATGCCACAGCCATCGGCATGGCCTTCCAGATCCGGGACGATATCCTGGACGTGACCAGCACCGCCGAGGAGCTGGGCAAGCCCATCGGCTCCGACGCCGAGAACGGCAAGACCACCTTTGTCACCCTGTTGGGACTGGAAGAAAGCCAGGGGCTGGTGCGGGAGCTGACGGAGCGGGCTAAGGGAGCTGTGGCAGGCTTTGCCCAGCCGGAATTCCTTCTCTGGCTGGCGGATTATCTGGCCGGCAGGATCAATTAAACGATAATTGCGGAGAGCGAGCGTTTCACGCACTCTCTGCTTTAGATAAATATGGAGGTGAGAGGGTGCGTTCTCCAAATGATTTCAGCGCGGAAGCGGTGAAAAAGATGGATGACGAGGAGTGTATTCGCCTGTGCGACAGCCTGCGGAGGGAGCTGGTTAACCAGGTCTCTAAAACCGGTGGCCATCTGGCGTCCAATTTGGGCGCTGTGGAACTGACCGTGGCAATCCACCGTGTTTTTGATCTGTCTCAGGACAGGCTGGTATTTGATGTGGGCCACCAATGTTACTGTCATAAGATGCTGACCGGTCGCCTGGAGCAGATGGGAACCCTGCGCAGCTTTGGCGGCCTTTCCGGCTTCCCTAAGCCCAAGGAAAGCCCCTGCGACGCTTTTGTGGCAGGCCATGCGTCCAATTCGGTTTCCGTGGCCCTGGGCATGGCCCGGGCGCGCACCATAAGAGGGGAGAACTATCATGTCATTGCCTTGATTGGGGACGGCGCATTGACCGGCGGGCTGGCCTATGAGGGCCTGTCCGACGCGGGCCAGAGCAGGGAGCCTATGGTGGTCATTCTCAACGACAATGGCATGAGCATTATGAAGAACGTAGGCGGCATTGCGGATTACCTGGCCCGCCAGCGTTTGAAGCCCCAGTATCTGAGAATTAAGAATTTCTATCGTAAGGTGACCAAAAAGACCCGCGTTGGCCGAAAAATCTATGAAATCACCCATAAGATCAAGAAGGCATTCAAAAACAGCATCCTGCCTTGCAGCTTTTTTGAGGAGATGGGCTTTACCTACCTGGGGCCGGTGGACGGCCATGATGTATCGCTGCTGACCAAGACGCTGCGCTATGCAAGGGATATGGAGGTTCCGGTGGTGGTCCATGTCCGGACCACTAAGGGCAAGGGGTATCCCCCGGCGGAGCAGACGCCGGATGCCTTTCACGGCGTTTCTCCCTTTGATCTGGCCACCGGTGTGCCGGTTGAAAAGAGCGGAACCGATTTTTCCGCCATATTTGGCCAGGAGCTTTGCCAGCTGGCCGGGGAGGATTCCCGGATCTGCGCCATCACTGCGGCCATGCAGTCCGGTACAGGGCTGAATGAGTTTGCGGAGGCCTTTCCCCAACGTATCTTCGATGTGGGGATTGCAGAGGGCCACGCCACCGCCATGGCGGGGGGCATGGCCATTCGGGGCGTGATTCCGGTGTTTGCCGTGTATTCAACCTTTCTGCAGCGCAGCTATGATATGCTGATCCACGATATTTCCCTGGAGCAGCTCCATGCGGTGTTCTGCGTGGACCGTGCAGGTCTGGTGGGCAGCGACGGAGAGACCCATCAGGGACTCTTCGATGTGGCCTTTTTAAGCTCTGTGCCGGGTATGACCGTGCTGGCTCCCGCCAGCTTCGCGGAGCTGCGCCAAATGCTGCGCCAGGCGATTTATGAAATCACCGGGCCGGTGGCGGTTCGCTATCCCCGGGGGGGAGAGAACGGCTATTCGGCGGATCACAGCGCCCTGCCCGCTTGTGTCCTGGAGGAGGGAAGCGACCTGACCCTGGTGACCTATGGCACTATGATTGGCGAGGCAGTCAGGGCGGCGGAACAGTTGAAAGAGGCGGGAATCCGCGCTGAAATTGTGAAATTGAACCGGATCTGTCCGGTGGAGGGAAAGACAGTATTGGCCTCTCTCCGCAAGACCGGCAGACTGTTGGCTGTGGAGGAAGTGGCCCGTCAGGGCTGCGTTGGGATGAATCTGCTGACAATGGCGGCGGAGAACGGCGTCAGTCTGAAGGAAGCCAGGCTGCTGAATTTGGGCAGCGGGATTGTGCAGCAGGGGACGGTGTCCCAGCTGCGGGCCTTCTGCGGAATTGACAGCGAAGGAATTGTCCGACAGGCCAAGGAGGTATGCGGAATTGAGTAAGAAGCGTTTGGATGTGCTCCTGGTGGACCGGGGGCTGATGGAAAGCCGCCAGAAGGCCCAGGCCATCATCATGGCCGGGCAGGTGTTCGTTAAGGGCCGGAGAGTGGATAAGGCGGGCACCGCCGTTGCCGAGGATGCGGAGATCGAGATCCACGGCAAAAAGCTGCCCTATGTCAGCAGGGGAGGACTGAAGCTGGAAAAGGCCATGGATACCTTTCACCTGAGCGTGGAGGGCAGGATCTGCATGGACACTGGGGCCTCTACCGGAGGCTTTACCGACTGCATGCTGCAAAGGGGCGCCCAAAAGGTCTATGCGGTGGATGTGGGCTACGGACAGCTGGACTACCGCCTGCGGGAGGACCCCAGAGTGGTGTGCATGGAGCGCACCAATGCCCGCTATCTGACCCATGAGCAGGTGCCTGATGAGCTGGACTTTGCCACTGTCGATGTGTCTTTTATCTCTTTGAAGCTGATCCTCCCCATGCTGCGCTCCCTGCTGAAGGAGACCGGTGAAGTGGCCTGCCTGGTGAAGCCTCAGTTTGAGGCGGGAAAGGAAAAGGTTGGCAAGAAGGGCGTGGTCCGGGATCCCAAGGTACATTTGGAGGTGCTGGAGCAGTTTTTGGTCCATGCCAATGAGGCAGATTTTTCCGTTCAGGGCCTTACCTTCTCTCCCATCAAGGGTCCGGAGGGCAATATTGAATATCTGGGATATTTGACTGTGGGCCGGGGAAATGACAAGCCCTGTGACCTGGCCGGACTGGTGAAGGAGTCCCACGGCAATTTCGGGGAGGCAGTATAATGAAAGTGATTCTAAGCCCCAATCCTTACCGGGATCGGGGATTAAAAGCCGCGCAATCTGCGGAGAAGGTGCTCCGAAACGCGGGGGCGGAAACCTGCATCTGTTTGCCCTTTCAGGTGGACAGCAATTTTGAATTGCCTGCGCTGGATTACCGGAATATGGAGGAGGAACTGCCTGCTGCGGATCTGGTGGTCTGCTTTGGCGGCGACGGAACCATTCTCCATACATCCAAAGATGTGTTGAAACATAACCTGCCTGTGCTGGGGGTAAACCTGGGCAGCGTGGGCTTTATGGCCGAGGTGGAGGTCTCTGAAATGTCCAGCCTAAGCAAGCTGACCGTGGGAAAATATCGCCTTGAGGAGCATGTGATGCTGGACGTGAAGGTGGTCCGGGCGGGCGAGACCATTTATGAGGACGTGGCCCTGAATGACGCCGTTGTCACCAAGGGCGCTGTGGCCCGTATGGTGGACCTGGAGGTCTATGCGGACGAGCATATGGCGGCCGCCTTTGCCGGTGATGGCCTGGTCATCAGTACGCCTACCGGCTCCACTGCCTATTCCATGGCGGCGGGAGGCCCCATTGTGGAGCCTACGGCGGCGAATATCATAATCACGCCCATCTGCGCCCATTCCATGCATGCCAAGTCCTTCGTGTTGTCGCCGGAGCGGGAGGTCTGCGCCAGAATGGACCAACATACCCGAAGAAACGCCTATCTCTCTGTGGACGGAGGAAGAGCGGTGCGGCTGAACAGCGGCGACGAAGTATATGTGAAGATTTCGGAGCATAAAACCAGGCTGGTGAAGCTGACAAACCGCACATTTTACGAGATCATCAATCAGAAACTGGGCCAGTTATAAAGAGGTGAAAGATGAAAATACAACGTCAGAAGTTGATCCTTGAAATTATTGCCGCCGAACAGGTGGAGACCCAGGAGGAGCTGCTGCAAAAGCTGCAAGCTCGGGGATGTAAGACCACCCAAGCCACGATTTCCCGGGATATTAAGGAGCTGCGCCTGGTAAAGGAGCTTTCCCAGAATGGCACCTATCACTATGTGGAGTCCGTCCGAAAGGCGCACGGCGACCTGGACCAACGGCTACATAAGATCCTCCGGGAGAGCGTGACCAGCTTTGACCTGGCGCAGAATCTGGTCGTGCTGAAAACCATGCCCGGCCTGGCTTCCGGGGCCTGCGCGGCGCTGGATCAGATGCACATTCCGGACATGGTGGGCAGCCTGGCCGGAGACGATACGGCTCTGCTCATTATGCGGAACAACAGTGCGGCAGAGACATTTTATAGTGAAATCGAGCGGATGTTCAACTGAATTGAAACAAGACAAGGAGGAAGCAGCATGCTTTCGTTGATCCACATTGAAAATATTGCGGTGATTGAGCGGGCGGATATCGCCTTTGACAGGGGCTTTAATGTGCTGACCGGCGAAACCGGCGCGGGCAAATCCATTGTCATTGACGCCATTGGCGCGGTGATCGGGGAGCGCACCTCCCGTGACCTGATCCGCACCGGGGCAAAATCCGCCTTGGTACATGCGGTATTTGTGGAGCTTCCCCATCTGGACTGGTTCGATCGCTTTCAAATCGGCCTGGATGAAAACGGCGAGCTGCTGATTCAGCGGGAGATCCAGCCGGATGGCCGCAATAGCTGCCGGGTCAACGGCAAGCCGGTGACGGTGGCCCAGCTGAGACAGCTGGGGCTTCAGATCCTGAATATCCACGGCCAGCACGACGGCCAGCTTCTGCTGGACCCGGCTAGGCATCTGGGCTACCTGGATTCCTTTGGAGCTTCGGGAGAGCTGTTGGCCTCCTATCAGGAGGCCTATGCCCAGGTCAGCGCACTACGCCGGGAAATTTCCAAGCTGGAGATGGACGAGGCGGAGAAATCCCGCCGGATTGATATCCTGAACTATCAGATCAAGGAGCTGGAGCGGGCTAAGCTGGTGCCGGGGGAGGACGAGGAACTGACCGAGCGGCGCAGCCTGATGCGTTCCGCAGGCAAGATCAGTGATGCGGTGTCCGCCGCTTGTGCTGCCATGCTGGGCGGCGGGGAGTCCGAGGGTGCTGTAGCCCTGATCTCCCAGGCGGAGGGTGAAATGCGCTCGGCGGCTCGCTATGGCGAGCAGTTCGGTGCGCTGGCGGAAACCCTGAGCCAGCTGCGCAGCACGGCTGAGGAGGCCGCAGAACAGGTGCGGGAGATGCTGGACGAATTTGACTTCACTCCGGAGGAGCTGGATCAAATTGAAAGCCGGCTGGATGTGCTCTACCGCCTGAAGAAGAAGTACGGCAGCTCCGTGGAGGAAATGCTGGAATATCTGGAGCACTGTAGGGAGGAGCTGGATGAGATCCAGTGCTCCACAGACACCATTGCCCGGTTGAATCAAAAGCTGGACAAGGCGAAAAAGGAGGCGCTGAGCCGGGCGGAAAAGCTGTCCCAGCTTCGCCGGGCGCAGGCAAAGCTGCTTCAGCAGCGCATCCAGACGGAGCTGGCCCAGCTGGATATGCCCAAGGTGCGATTTTGTGTGCAGTTTGCCCCCAAGGAGACAGCCTTTGGTCTGGACGAGACCGGTATGGACGAGGTGCAGTTCCTGATGTCCGCTAACGTGGGCGAGGATATGAAGCCCATCCAGAAGATTGCCTCCGGCGGTGAGCTGGCCCGGATCATGCTGGCCCTGAAGAACGTGCTGGCGGAGAACGAGCTTGTGTCCACAATGGTCTTTGATGAAGTGGATACCGGGGTTTCCGGGCGGGCGGCCCAGAAGGTGGCCCAGAAAATGGCCAGTGTGGCCCGGACGAAGCAGGTGCTCTGCGTGACACACCTGCCCCAGATAGCTGCCATGGCGGACACCCACTTCTCTGTGGAGAAGGGGGAGACGGGGGAGCGCACCTATACGGTGGTGTCTCGTCTGGACCGGCAGAGACGGCGGGAGGAGTTGGCCCGGCTGACCGGTGGCACAGAGGTGACCAGCAATATGCTGCTGTCTGCGGAAGAGCTGCTTTCCGAGGCGGAGCGCTGGAAGCAGGAACTGGCCTGAGGCCGAGCCGTAATATTTTTAGCTTGCGAAAATGAAAAATTGAAATATTTTCGGATGGAAAATTTGAATAATTGTGTTTTGGAAGGGAAAACTTTCCAGGAATTTAAAAAGAATTCAAATTTGAAGTTTGAGTAATACAAAATGTATTATAGTACCCTTTGGATTTTAAAAATTGAACATTGTAGTAAATATATTAATTGAAATAGCAATTGAAGGAATCTATATGCTAAAATTAACCAAAGTAAAGATGAAAGGAAGGGGCTTCTAATGGTATCTGAATATATGCAGAGGCTGCGCAATCTGCGCGAAGATCACGACATGACCCAGACTGAGGTGGCTGAGATCTTGGGAACCTCCCAGACAATGTACGCACGTTATGAGCGGGGAGCAAGTGCTCTGCCCATTCGCCACTTGGTTGCGCTGTGCAATCTGTATCGCGTGTCTGCGGACGATGTGCTTGGTCTGCCTAAGCGTAAAAGAAAAAATCTGTAATTTTATTGGAGCTTAAGATTATTATTGCGGAATGAAATCCCTCTTGCTGTGCGGTAAGAGGGATTTTCTACAGGGCAACAGCATTTAAAGTTTAGCGAAAAGGATGTCCAGGAAACGATCCGGATTGAGGGCAGCGGCAAAGCGCTTCTTTTGCATACTGATCCTGCGGCCGAAATCGGCGTGTTTGCAAAGGGCAAGCGCAGTTTTACGCAGCACGTTCAAATTGAGTGGGGACATATCTTTTCTGGCCCTGGAGG
>CAZVVH010000090.1:0-8151 GCA_964630475.1 uncultured Oscillospiraceae bacterium
AAGGAAAACGGCATGGACTTTGTCATGGTGGCTCCGGACGATCCCCTGGCCCTGGGCATGGTGGACGCCCTGGAGGCGGAAGGCATCCGGGCCTTCGGCCCCCGGAAGGACGCGGCCATCATTGAGGCCTCCAAGGCCTTCTCCAAGGAGCTGATGAAGAAGTACCACATCCCCACCGCCAAGTATGCCACCTTCACCGATCTGGATGCCGCTTCCTCTTACATCAAGGAGCAGGGTGCCCCCATCGTGGTCAAGGCCGATGGCCTGGCCTTGGGCAAGGGCGTCACCGTGGCCCAGACGGTGGAAGAAGCCCTGACCGCCCTGAATGACATGATGGTGGGCGGCAAGTTCGGCTCCGCCGGCGGCACCGTGGTCATTGAGGAGTGCATGACCGGCCCTGAGGTCTCTGTGCTGGCCTTCACCGACGGAAAAACCGTCAAGCCCATGATTTCCTCCCAGGATCACAAGCGGGCCTATGATGGCAATCAAGGCCCCAACACCGGCGGTATGGGCGCCATCGCCCCCTCCCCCAACTATACCCCTGAGGTTGCCCGGCGCTGCATGGAGGAGATCTTCCAGCCCACCATCGACGCATTGAACGCTGAGGGCCGCACCTTCAAGGGCGTCATTTACTTTGGCCTGATGCTGACCCCCGACGGCCCCAAGGTGGTGGAGTACAACGCCCGCTTTGGCGACCCCGAAACCCAGCCCGTTCTCTCCCTGCTGGACTCCGACCTGTTCCAGATTTTCAATGCCTGTATTGACGGAACCCTGGATCAGGTGGAGATCAAGTGGAAGGATGCTGCCGCCTGCTGCTTGGTGCTGGCCTCCGGCGGCTACCCTGTCAGCTACCAGAAGGGCTACCCCATCTTCGGTCTGGATCAGGTGGAGGGCGCTATCGTGTTCCACGCTGGCACCAAACTGAACGAAAAGGGCCAGTACGTCAATAACGGCGGCCGGGTTCTGGGCGTCACCGCCGTGGCTCCCACCCTGGAGGACGCCATTAATCAGGCCTATGCCTCTGCCAAGCCCATCACCTGGCAGGATATGCACTTTCGCACCGATATCGGCCGCGTATAAAATCTCACAGGATAAAAACAGCCGCGGGGTGCAATGCCCCGCGGCTGTTGATTAAATTTTGATCTGCACCCACTTCCCCGTCCGGAAGCGCAGAGAGGCGAACAGGAGCCGGGAGCACTGGTCGCACAGGATTCCGATCCAGATGCCAATGATTCCGCCGCCCAGGATGTAACCGAACAGATAAGAACCGATGGTACGGATAAAGGTCACACTGACCATGGAGGCCATGGCGGTATAGACCACATCTCCCGCCCCCCGCAGGCAGCCCATAAAAATCACCTGGCTGATCTGGAACATGACCACAAAGATGATGACCCGCATAATCCCCACACCGATGTCCACGATCTCCGGCTCCTGGAAAAAGAGGCCATACAAGGCCCTGGCCCCAAAGAAGTAGATCACCGCCAGGCAGACCGAGATACAAGCCCCGATGGTCTGGCACATGCGGCCATAGGCCTTTGCCAGCTCCGGCTTCTCCGCCCCCAGGCTCCGTCCGATCAGAGCCACTGCCGTGGCTTGCAGGCCATCGCCGAAGGCGAAGGACAGGCTCAGGATATTCATGCCCACCTGATGGGCTGCCATGGCGGAGGTGCCCTGGTGAGCCGCCATCAGCGCAGTCAGCATAAATCCCACCCGCATCAGGATCTGCTCGAAGAACACGCCGTAGCCCACATGAATGATGTCCTTAAAGGCGGCCAACGCCGGACGAATCCGGTTGGCCCAGATATAGGGCAGGCTGATAAACCCGTCCTTTTTGGTAATGGACAACACACTCATGACAGCAGCCACCACGGTGCCCAGCACGGTGGCCAGCGCCGCTCCCTGGATGCCCAGGGCAGGAAACCCAAAGTGGCCGTTGATCAGCAGATAGTTAAACACGATGTTCACCGTGTTGGAGGTCAGGTTGGTACGCATGGTGATCTTTGTGTTGCCTGCGCCCCGCTGGGCCGAATTGATGCCGATTTGGACACAGTTAAAGATCATGCCGCCCATAATGATGCGGAAATAGGCCACCGCCGCGGCATGGGTCTCCTCTGTAGAGCCGCAGAGGCGGATAATCGGATCCGCCAGGGTCACAAACAGCAGGCTCAGCGCCACCGCCCCCGCCACAATCATCACCAGGGCGGTGATAAGAATCTGGTTGGCCCGATCCTGCCGTTCCTCTCCCCTCCTCCGGGCCACCAGAGCGGAAAGAGAGACGTTCATGGCAATAAACAGGGACAGGCCCAGGAACTTAGGCTGAGTGGTCAGGCCCACCGCCGCCACCGCATATGGCCCCAGGGAGCTGACCATCAGGGAGTCCACCAGGCCTGCGAAGGCCACGAAGAAGGACTCCAGAATCGCCGGCCAGGCCATGGAAATGGTGGCGGAAAAAATCTCTTTTCGATTCAGGGGAGTTTTGGGATCTATTTGCTTCTTCTCTTTCGTCAACATTATGCAACTGCTCTTTTCAATCCGTGCGCTTGTTGGTGTATAAAAGCTGCCCCTGAGGTCAGGGCAGCTTTTGTTTCTCTTCCTGTTTATTATAGCCCTATCCCCCGTCGGATACAAGGGCGTACCTTCCAAAATCAGGCCTGTTTCCCCATGGGGTTTTTGGTTAGATCTGGTTCAGCAGGTGTTCGATCATATCCCACTCCGCCTTGGACTTGATCTCCTTCAGGGACAAATCCGCCCCGGAGGGATCGTAGATGGAGGCATACAGCCGGTCCATGCCGTCCTCGTCCATGCTGTGATCAGTGTAGACAACATAGCTTCTGCCAAAGTCATCGCTGTCAAAGGTGAAAAGGATCTCACATTCGATCTCCCGGCCCTCCGGGTTGATGACAATCAGCCGGCTGTCGTCCTCCGGCCCGTTATTCCTGCTCTTCATCCTAAAAGTCCTCCATCAGGCTTCCTTCTGCTGGTATTCCAGGCGTCCGGTCTCATACAAATTGCCGCCCTTGCAATCGATGGCAACGGTCAGGGGCAGCTCCTTCACGGTCATCCGCTTGATGGACTCACAGCCCAAATCGTCAAAGGCGATCACCTGGGCGGTCTCAATACACTTGGCAATCAGCGCCCCCGCACCGCCCACGGCGGCAAAGTAACAGGCCTGATTGCGGACAATGGCCGCGCAGACCTCCGGGCTTCTCTGCCCCTTGCCGATCATGGCTCCCAAGCCCAGATCCAGCAGTCTGGGGGCAAAGCCATCCATGCGGCTGGAGGTGGTAGGGCCGCAGGCCCCCACTGCCATACCCTGCTGGGCCGGAGTGGGGCCGGCATAGTAGATAATAGCGTCCCGCAGGTCAAAGGGCAGCTCCTTCCCCTGATCCAGCAGGGCGAACAGGCGCTTATGGGCCGCATCCCGGGCGGTATAGATGGTGCCGGAGAGCACCAGCCGGTCCCCTGCCTCCAGCTGGGGGCACAGCCCGCGAAGCTCCTCTGTTGTGCAGCGATAGGTCTTACTCATGGCTCTCTTCCTCCATCCCCAGTCCAAACAGGCTCCGGCCGTCGCAGTCCATTACCGCGCTCAGGGCCTGAAGCTCGCCCCGGATCCGCTCCAGCTCCTGGCTCACATAGTCCAGGGTCTGATTGGTGTCATTTCTCGTCCTGTCATACCAGGCCGCCGTGTGCTGCACCACTTCACCAGCTTGGCGGCGCAGATCGCCGGCCTGCCGCTCAGCCCGCCGGAGAAGCATTGCGCCCCGCTCCCGGGCATTCAGCTCGATCTCCGCCATCTGATCCTTGATGGCGCCGTAGGTGGTGATGCTGGGGGTCCAGGTGCGGATCTGCTCCTGGAGTTGATCCCGCTCCCCCCGCAGCCGCTCATTCTCGGCCTTCAGTCGGTCATTTTCCTCTGTCAACGCCCCGGCCTGGCCCTCCAATTCAGACAGCTTATCCCCGGCTGTTTCCGCCTGCTTGACCTGGGATTGGAACCTGTCCCGCTGGTCCGTGACGTCGCTCAGCTGCTTTCGCAGCTCCGCCGTCTCCTGCCGATGCTCCTCCGCCATCTTTCTGATATAGCGCAAAACATCCTCACGGTTAAACCCGCCAAACGCCGCTCCCCGGAATACATATTCCTGTTCACCCATGGAAATAAACCGCCTTTCTCAGTCAATATCAATATTTTATCACAGCTTCTCCCCTTTTTCAATCATTTCCGGTAGGGGAACGCAAAAAGGAGGCAGGCGAAACGCCGCCTGCCTCAGGATTTAATGGTGTAAGTTTATTCGCCCCGCTGGATCTCCTTGACGCGCTTGTCGATATCGGCAATGGCTTCCGTCTCGTCCACCGGCTTAATGGTGGGATCCGCAGTGTAATCCTTGGTGCGGTTCTCAATATCCTTGCGGAAGAGAACCTTGAACACAGTACGGATCAATGGCTGGATGAAGAAGAGCTGGGAAAAATATGCAAAGGGGAAGTTGAAGCAGACCAGCTTCAGCCAGTTTGCCAACAGAGTAAACAGGTTGAAGCCTCCATAATAGGGATAATACAGCCAGGCCGCGATAAAGCTCATGGCAGGACACATAAGGCCCACAGTGGCACAGATGATGGCGGTTTCAAACATCATGGGGTGGTTGCGGCGGGGATCAAACACCTTGGAGGCCAGCTTAAAGGAGCAGGGGCTGCCCATCAGGACCTCCAAGCCATAAGCAAAGCAGAACTCCACCAGAACCACAGCCCAAATTGGCAGGAAGCGGCCAAACATGTAGACACCGCCCTGGGCATTGATGGCATGAATTACGCTGTCCGCCTGGTTGATGGTCATCAAGGTGGTTCCATTGACCACATAGAGACTAAAGAACACATAGGCGTGAACTGTCACCAACACGGTCAGGAACGCGAACACCATTCGCTGAAATTGATTTCTTGGCATAAATATGACACTCCTATAACATAAAATATCACAGCATAGCAAAAGACACATGGATTCCCCTGCACGATATTGCTTCCAATCATCCGTTCCGTGATCAGATTTACATACCGCCGGGTAATACATGTGTCGTCGTTTACGCTGTGATTCAATTTATGGATAGTATAGCATAAAGGGAATGTCCCGTCAAAAGGAGGTTTTTACAAAAGTGCGCCCGGTTTTTTACAAATTTTTTTAGGAGATCCCGCTGTTGACAAACCGGATAAAGAGCCTTCTTTCGTGCCTTAGACCCGTTGGATGGGAAGGAAAAGCGGACCGTCAGGAGCGGATATCATTAAAAAAGTCTCCTTTGCCTGGCCGGCAAAAGAGACTTTTTCCTGGCACGCCCGAAGGGACTCGAACCCCCAACATTCAGAACCGGAATCTGACGCTCTATCCATTGAACTACGGGCGCATGTGAACTTAACTTTGATTATTATATCACAAAACCGAAAAAAGTAAAGGGAAAATTGCGCCTGTCTCAAAATTTTGCCAAACGTCTTTCATGGAACGGTCTTTTCGCCCCAGGTATGGCAAATTTCACAAAACTGTGATACAATACTTCCAAATCCGGAAGCCCGTATTTTCCATTACTGGAGGTCTGCGCCGTGCCTTTTTCCGAGACCATCTTCACCATTCTCGATATCATAGGAACCATCGCCTTTGCCGTTTCCGGCGCTATGGTGGCCGTCCAGAAAAGGGTGGATCTGTTCGGCATCCTTTTTCTCGGCGTGATCACCGCCGTGGGCGGCGGCATTACCCGGGATCTGCTGCTGGGACGGATCCCTCCTGTGGCCTTCCGCCAACCCCTGGACGTGGCCATTGCCGCCGGCGCCGCGCTGGTGGTCTTTATCCTGGCCAAGATTTTTAAAACCCACTATCTGGAAAACGCGGAGAAGGTCAACCCCTATTTCAACATTTTCGACGCCGCCGGCCTGGGCATCTTCACCGTAACCGGCGCTCAGGCCGCCATCGACCTGGGCTTTGCCGGCAACCCGTTTTTGGTGATCTCCATGGGCATGCTGACCGCTGTAGGCGGTGGCCTGCTGCGGGATATCATCATCCATGAGGTCCCCTATGTGCTGAAAAAACACATCTACGCCGTGGCATCCATTATCGGCGGGGTGGCATTTTGGGCCTTGTGCTGTTGTGGCTTTACCTCGGCCTTGGCGGCCGCCTCCGGCGCTGCCATTACCTTTGTGGTGCGCATTCTTGCAACCATCTTCAAATGGAATCTGCCCAAGGCCATCGAATGATATTAGTTCACTGAAAAGGAGCTGCCCTTTATGGAACAAGACCGCGACGATCTGATCTTTGACATTCAACAGGATCCTTACAACTACATGATCCGTTTAATCTTCTCCCGCTGGAAGCCCTTCATTCTCAATGCCATGCGGTTTGACGGCGGCGCCACCCACTTTGCCCAGTTTACCAAGCAGATGCCCATTTCTCAAAAGGTCCTGTCAGAGAATCTCCGCCAGATGGAGCAGGACGGCCTGATTTACCGGACCATCCTCCCCCTGACTCCGCCCCAGGTGGAATACCATCTGACAGAGCGGGGCAAGAGCCTGGTGGAGCTTCTCAACCAGGTCTATGACTGGGCCTGGAATGACATGAAGAACCGGGGACTTCCCATTGACTCCCTGGGCGAGATGTGGCACGGCTATCGGGAGCGTGACGCGGAGAAGATGCACCATCCTTACAAAAAGACCTACAATAAGTGATTTTATGGTGGTTACTTCAACGTAACCACCTTACTTTTTAGTCAGTTCTTTACAATTTTCCCGTTTTATGGTATGGTTTTTTCAGTTGAAAATACCCGATCAGCTATATGGAAGGAGTTTTGATCTATGACCTGTACCAAATATCCCAACATGTTCACCCCCATGACCATCAAGGGCATCACCTTCAAAAACCGTGTCTTTGCCTCCCCCATCACCACCAACCGCATCGTGGACCACGGCTACCCCACCCCGGAAGCCATCGACGTCTACGAAACCAAGGCCCGGGGCGGCTTTGCAGAGGTAACCTTCACCGAATCCTTTATTGACCACGAATACGCCTGGCGTCACGAGCACGGCTTGGATGTGTGGAGCAGCCCCATGTCCACTTTCCAAATGGAATCCGTGATGACCCTGACTGAGGCCATCAAGGCCCACGGGGCTGTGGCCTCCATCCAGCTCAATCACGTGGGCGCCATGAACCACCCGGACACCATCCCCGGTCACAAGAACCCCATCGGCCCCTCCGCCTATGTCCGGGAGGATGGGGTTCAGGTGGAAGAGATGACGGTGGAAATGATGGAGAAAACCGCCTGGCGCTGGGCGGAGTCCGCCTGGAACTGTAAGGCTCTGGGGTTCCAGATGATTAATCTCCACGGCGGCCATGGCTGGCTGCTGAACCAGTTCATCTCCCCCAAGTTCAACCACCGCACCGACGAGTACGGCGGCAGCATGGAAAACCGTGCCCGCTTCCCCATTATGGTCTGTCAGAAGATCCGGGAGGTCTGCGGCGAGGATTTCCTCATCGAATACCGCCTGTCCGGCTCCGAGCGGATGGAGGGCGGCATGACTCTGGAGGACGGCATTGAATTTGCCAAGATCATCCAGGATTACGTGGACCTGATTCACGTCACCTCCGGCTCCTATCAGGATCACGTCAACACCAAGGCCTTCTCCTCCATGTTTGACAAACACGGCTGCAATCTGGATCTGGCCGCAGCCATCAAAGAGAACGTGCACATTCCCGTGGTGGCCGTAGGCGGCTTCAATGCCCCGGAACAGATCGAGGAGGCCATTGCCTCCGGCAAGTGCGATTTCGTGGCCCTGGGCCGGCAGCAGTTCGCGGATCCTGAGTTCGTCAACAAGACCCTCCAGGGCCGGGAGGATCAGATCGCTCCCTGCCTGCGCTGTTCCTGCTTCAATCCCCTGGCCTCTGACCCCAACGCCCGTCCCATTCCCGCCCTGTGGCACTGCGCCGTCAACCCCTGGGGACAGCGGGAGCTGCGCTGGCGCAATGCTCCCAAGCCCCGAGGCAGCCGCAAGGTGCTGGTCATCGGCGGCGGCGTCTCCGGCATGTACGCGGCGCTGACTGCGGCGGAGCGGGGCCACGATGTGACCTTGGTGGAAAAGGAAGGCAAGCTGGGCGGCCTGCTGTGGTTCACTGAGGTGGACACGGAC
>CAZVVH010000091.1:0-8138 GCA_964630475.1 uncultured Oscillospiraceae bacterium
AAGCGGGAGGGGCTTTGCGCCCCAAAGGCGGTGCGCAGGTCCTCCATGGCGATGCGGCCATTGTTGGAATAGAGAATGTCCAGCAGCTTCTTCGCCCCCGGATGATTCCCGGCGGCCTCATAGGCAGCCTCCCGGCTGACCCCCTTCTCCAGAACCCACTGATCCTTCAGGGAGAAATACAATCCCGCCGGTAGCATGGCCCGGACAGCCTCATAGACGGTGCAGAACAGCCGGTCCCGCATCCAGAGGGCCAATTGGATCCCCTTTTCGTCCACCACCGGATCATCGTCCAGCAGGGTCAACACCTGTTTCAGCTTAAAGTCCGGCTCTTCCGCCTCCTGCCCCACCGAGAGGATGATCCCCTCCGTGGGCCGGTTTCCCTGGCCAAAGGGCACCAGGGCACGTATACCGGGACGGGCCAGCTCACTCTGTTCACCAGTCAGCAGGTAGGTATAGGGGAGGTCAATGGCATAGGCTGCGGCGGAGACCGCAATTCTCGCTGTCTGTTGACGTTCCATTCCTGCTCCTTTATAAAAAGGCAAGGGAATCTCCTTGACTCTCTTGCCTTTTCCTCCATTTTATTCCTGCTCAGCAGTGCCCAGATGACTGGCCTTGACTTCTTCCATCGCCATGGTGACCGGCTTCTCGGACAGGGAAATCTGCTGCCGCTCGGCGTCCACTGCGATCTCCCGGGCACGGTGCGCCACCATATTGACCAGCAAATAGCGGCTGTCCACGTCCTGTAACAAATCCTTCATTGCATAGAGCTTCATTCCTCATTTACCCCCTCAATATCATTCAAGCGCCGAGATACACGACAGGCGGCGGCGGCCATAATGGCAGAAAGCTCGTCCACCGCGTTCTGCGGCTGATCGTTCACGACCAGATAGTCGTAATTCCTGATCTGTTTATATTCTTCCCGGGCACGGTTTAGTCTGTCCTGGATCACCGCTTCACTTTCACTCTGGCGGCTGTGCAGCCGTCTGGAAAGCTCCTCGAAGCTGGGCGGAATCAGGAAGCAAAGCACCGCGTCCGGACGCTTTTCCCGGATAATGGCAGCGCCCTGGACCTCGATGTCCAGGATCACATCCTCCCCCGCGTTCAAATGGGATTCGATCAGTTTCCGGGAGGTTCCGTAATAGTGGTCCACATAGCCGGCATGCTCCAGGAACTCGTCCGCCTGCACCATGCGCTCAAACGCCTCGTTGCTGACATAGTGATAGTTGACGCCCTCCTGCTCCCCCTCCCGGGGCTTCCGTGTGGTGAAGGAGACAGAGAAGTAGATGTTCCCCCGCTGCTCCATCAGCAGCTTGATTACCGTGCTCTTGCCCGCACCAGAGGGGCCGGACAGCACCAACAGGGTACCTTTTTTCTCAGGTTTCATGCTCTGCCGCCCCCACTTCTTCCTCCCGGTCACTGGCCCGGTTCGCCACTGTCTCCGGTTGAATGGCGGAGAGAATGACGTGATTGTTATCCATGATAATCACCGCCCGGGTCCGGCGGCCATAGGTAGCATCAATCAGGTTTCCCCGATCTCTGGCTTCCTGAATCAGGCGCTTAATGGGCGCGGATTCAGGGCTGACAATGGCAATCAGGCGCTGGGTAGACACCATGTTGCCAAAGCCGATATTGAGCAATTTCATTCGATCTCCCCCGCTTATTCCATGTTTTGGATCTGCTCGCGGATCTTTTCAATCTCCGCTTTCATATCCACCACCACATTGGAAATCTCCAGGTCATTGCACTTGGAGCCAATGGTATTGGTCTCCCGGTTCATCTCCTGCACCAGGAAGTCCAGCTTCCGCCCCACCGGGCCGCCCTTTTGGAGCATGTCCCGGAACTGGACAATATGGCTGCGCAGGCGCACTGTCTCCTCGTCCACGGCAATCTTATCCGCAAAAATGGCAACCTCGGTGAGAATCCGGGCCTCGTCCAGCTGGGTATTCTCCAGCACCTCGGCCAGCTTTTTCTCCAGCCGTGCACGGTACTCGGCCAGGGTCTGCGGAGAGCGCTCCTCCACCCTTGCCACAAAGCCCTCCATGGCGGTAAGGCGGGAGAGTACATCCTCCTCCAGCTTCTTGCCCTCCCTGGCCCTCATGGCATTGTAGTCCGCCAGCGCCAGATCCATAACGGCGCACAGATCCGCAGTCAGCTGATCGGTATCCTCCTGGGCCTTCTCCACCTGGAGCACATCCGGGAAGCGGGCCAGCAGAGAAATGGAAATATCATCTCGCAGGGAGAATTTGGCTCCCAAGGCGGTCAGGGCCTGATAATAGCTCTCGGCCAACGGCTCATTGACCCGCACCACCAGGCCATCCGATGCGGCCTGATCCATGGTGACGAACACGTCCACCTTGCCCCGGGTAGTGGCCTTCTGGACGCGGCTTTTCAGCGCATCCTCAGCAAAGGTATAGCTGCGGGGCAGCTTGATATTGCAATCCAGATAGCGGTTATTGACAGAACGCACCTCAATGACAAAGGAGCGTTCCCCGCAGACTGCCTCTCCCCGGCCATAGCCGGTCATACTATTTACCAAAGGAATCCCTCTTTTCAGTGGAACAGAATTATGTGATATTATACCAAACCCGTCCCTGGATGTAAAGACCGGCTGAATTCTGACAGGCGGGGCGGCTTATTCTATCCGGATCACCACGGAATAACTGCCCACGGCGCCGACAGCCTCCGTACCGCCCACCTGGACGGTGGCGGGCACCGTGATGGTTCCCGCAGCAGTGGCCGGGACGCTGCTCAGATCCACAGTCACCGTAATAATATCCTCTGTCACGGTGCTGACGGCCGCATAGGTGCCCCGCAGCGTCACATTCAGGTTTCCGGTAACCATCTCAACCACGGAATCCTCCGGCTTGTTCAAAATCACAAAGTTGCTTGTGTTGAAGTTCCGGGTTGTAAGGCCGGTGATGCTCACCTTAATGTCGGCCTGAGTGATGCCGCTCAGGTTGCCCAAGCCGTCCTTCAGGATGACATCCCTGGTGATGGTGGTGGTGCCGAAAATCTGGGACAGGTCAATGGATCCCAGATCAACCGAGGTGAGGGATGCAAGCTGGTCATCTTCGCCAGAAACGGTAATCGCTTCGGGGGCGATTTCATAGGTCACATTCTCCGCTGTGGCGCCACCGCCCTCCACAAAGGAAACCGTCAGGGGAACCGTCTTCTGGGCGTCAACCTTCAGCACCGCCGTGACCACCGTCTCACTGCAGGTCAGCCCCGCTTGGCTGATCTCGTTCTTGTTTTCATCCATCAGCTTAAAGCTGTAATCCGCCGTGATGGTGGAGGAGACATCCGTATCCGACACCGTGACCAGGGCATAGCTCACCTGATCCACCAGCTCCTGGGGGCCGCTGACCGTAAGCTGCTCCGGGGAGCAGGCCAGCGTTTCAAAATAGTATCCCTCCGCCACCGTTCCCACAAATTCGGCCTGAATCTGAATCGTCTTGCTGGTCTCCGCAACCACGTCCACCGTGATCGTATCCGTGCTGCGGTTTTCCACCGTGATGCCGGATTCCGAAACCGTTTTGGGATATTCAATCACATATTCCAGTTCCTGGGTGCCCGCCCTGACAATCTGGGAGGTTCGGACGGTGATTTCAATATTGTCCCGGCTCAGCTTCATAATATCCGTGCGCTTTCCGCTCAAGCGCAGGCTCACGGCTTCGCCTGCCTCGTCATGGACGATCATCAGGCCCCGGGCCTCCAAGGTCTCCTCCCCCTCGAACGTGATGGGAATATTGGAAAAGGATCTGGTGATGCTGTCATTGGTGTCCCAGTCCACATAGACCCAGAAAATCACCGCGATGAGAATGGAAACCACAATACAGACGATTCTGTGTCTGAAGAGCCTTTTAATCATCCTTCGCCCTATCCTTTCCGCCGACAAGCCACTTCAGGATCCGATTCACCCGGGAGTTTGCCGGCTTGTCCTCCACCTGCTTAGGCAGAAGCTCATTTTTCAGCACCCGCTCCAGGGTCTCTGGGGCCAGGTGCCGCTTCAGCATCCCTCCCACAGCCACAGAAATGGAGCCAGTCTCCTCAGAGACAATGGCCACCACGGCATCGGAATGCTCGCTGACCCCAATTCCTGCTCTGTGGCGCATACCAAGATCCCGGCTCAAATTGATGTTGCCGGACAGGGGCAACATACAGCCCGCGCCCACAATACGGCCTTCCCGCACAATGACAGCTCCGTCATGCAAAGGAGCCTTATTCCAGAACAGGTTCTTCAGCAGCTCCTGGTTGATGGAGGCATCCATCTCGGTTCCGCTCTTGATGCAGTCGTTTAGGGAGATTTTCCGCTCGAACACCATCAGTGCGCCCACCTTATCCTTGGACAGGGAGGTATAGGCCTGAACCGTCTGGAGGATGGCCTCTTCCAGCTGGGCGTTCTCTCCGGTTTTTCTTCCCATGATATCCGTCAGACTGATCCGTCCCATCTGCTCCAGCAGCCGGCGAATCTCTGGCTGGAACACGATAAGCAGGGCGATAATGCCCAACTCCAACAAACGGTTCAGCAGGAAACTCAGTGCTTTCAGTTGGAGCACCGTGGCGAACAACACCGCCGCAAACACTGCAGCCAGTCCCCGGACAACGCCGCTGCTGGCGCTGGTCCGCTGAAGCAGCCGCAGGACTTTATAAATAATAAATGACAGGATTCCAATATCGATGATATCCCTGATCCCAATTGTCAGCAAATATTGGAACGCCTGGGTGGCTATCTGCGTTAAGTAATCCATGATCCACCTCTGATTTTGAGGCCGCTCTGGCCAGGCCTGCCGCCCTGCCAGAGAAGCCCGTCTCTCTTGTCTCAAAGCACGTCTTGTATAAAAATTAACTGCTAACCGCCAAGATCCCGGCTGCTGAACACCGCTTCCGATAATCCATGCAATTATAAATTATTATAGCCCATCCGTTCGGCATTCGCAAGATGGGATTTCTGACTTTTCTCTTTCGATTCCCGCAAAATTTGCCTCAGGACGTGCAAAAAGATCCGCACCTCCTGGGGTGTGGAAAAGGCAGAGAAGCTGACACGCACCGTGCCGCTTTCCAGGGTTCCCACCGTCTGGTGGGCCAGGGGCGCACAGTGCAGTCCCGCCCGCACCGCGATCCCCCGCTGGGCCAGCTGATTGCCCAACAGCTCGCAGTCCATTTTCTTTGTCCGGAAGGAAAGGACCCCTGCCTGGCTGCCGCCCGCAAAGCTCTCAATCCCCTCTATTCTCCGCAGGCCATCGGCCAGCTCCTCTTTCAGTTCCTCCTCCCACCTGCGAATGCGCCCGGGGCGGACGGCCCGAACAAACCGCATCCCCTGGTACAGCCCGGTGATCCCCGGCATATTGTGGGTTCCCGCCTCCAGCCGGTCTGGAAGATACTCCGGCATCTCCGCCTTCATGGAGTCGCTCCCGGTGCCTCCGGTGATCAACGGCGTCACCTCCGGACTGCCGCAGAGTAGCAGGCCGATTCCCTGGGGACCATAAAGCCCTTTGTGGCCGGGCATGGCCACAAAATCCGCTCCCCAGCTCTGGAATTGGATGGGATAGGCCCCGGCCGCCTGGGAAGCGTCCACAATCAGCGGCACCTCCTGTTCCCGGCACAGAGCGGCCATTTTTCCAATGGGCAGCACATAGCCAAACACATTGGACACATAGCACAGGATCACCGCGGCATAGCTGTGATCCAGATTCTCCGCCAGCATGCGGAGCATTTCCTCCGGCTGAAACAGCTGCCCCTCCAGCACCGTGGCAGTGACCTCCGGGATGCTTTCCAAAGTCCTGGTCACCGCATTATGCTCATAACCGGAGATCAAAACCTTGCCTCCCGGTTTTACCAGAGATCGAATGGCAATATTCAGGCCATGGGTGGCGCTGGAGGTGAAGATCACCTGCTCCGGCTCCTCCACCTCAAACAGCTCGCAGGCTAGCTTCCGGCACTGATAGGCCAGATCCCCCGCCGATGCGGAGGTGGAATATCCGCCCCGTCCCGGACTGCTGTAATGATTGACCGCGTATTTCATAGCGCTGCCCACCTGGGGCGGCTTTTGCAGCGCGGTGGCGGCGCTGTCCAGATAGATCAAGGGTCCACCTCCCGGAACTCTCCGCCGGCATCTCCCAGAAACACCCGCACTGGTGACAGCCCCTCCTCATTCATCCGGGTCAAGGCCCGGCTCAGCTGATTTTCCAAAATTCGCACCGCATAGCTGCACCCGCCGGTAGAAATCACCTTTGGCGCCCGGAGGACGGAACCGTGGATCCCATCCTTCCGCAGCGTGGTCGCTGTCCGCTGCGCGTAGGTCAGTGAACGGCAGACAATATAATAATACGAAAACATAGAAGCCTCCATCATGCTTTTCCTAATAAAATGGGGCGACCCATGTTCGCATCGTTTCGACATGCAAACGCCCCTCAGACCATCTTATGCTCTGAGAGGCGTTTCCGAACCTGATGATTCCCGATAGAGCAGGGCCACGGCATGGGCAGAGATCCCCTCTCCCCGGCCTGTAAAGCCCAGCTTTTCCTCTGTGGTTGCCTTGACGTTGACCTGATCCGCCCCAATGCCCAGAACCTCCGCGATCCGGGCGGCCATTGCAGGGATATAGCTCATCAGCTTGGGGCGCTGGGCGATGAGCGTGGCGTCCACATTGCCCACCTGCCAGCCCCGCTCCTCCAGCATCTCCCGGGTGCGCTTCAGCAGGAGCATGCTGTCAATCCCCTCATAGGCGGGATCATTGTCCGGAAAGGCCCGTCCGATATCCCCCATGGCCGCCGCGCCAAACAGGGCGTCCATGATGGCATGCACCAGCACATCCGCATCCGAATGGCCCAGCAGCCCCTTGTCATACGGGATTTCCACGCCGCCTAAGATCAGCTTTCTGCCCTCTACCAGCTTATGTACATCGTAGCCGTGGCCGATTCTCATTCCGATTCCCGACATGCCGCAATCGCCTCCCCGGTGACCAGATCAATGGGGGTGGTCACCTTAATATTTTGATCTTCCCCCTGGGTCAGGGTCACTGACATGCCGATGCCCTCCACCACAGAGCAATCATCTGTGACCTGCCAGTTCTCCTGGATGGCCTTGGACATGGCCCCCTTCAGAAGGCCGTATTCAAACACCTGAGGGGTCTGAACGGCAAAGAGCGTGCTGCGGTCCAGGGTCTCCTGCACTACGCCGCCCTTCGCCCGCTTCACCGTGTCCTTCACCGGAACCGCCGGAGCTGCCGCGCCGGTTTCTGCCCCCTTTTTCAGGACCTCCGCCAACAGCTTTTGTGTGGGGAAGGGACGGGCACCGTCGTGGATGGCCAGCAGCTCTGTGTCGGGATTTGCCGCCTGAATGCCTAACCAGACCGACTCCATCCGGGTTTCGCCGCCGCGGATGATATTCTTGATTTTCAACAGGCGCTTTTCTACGCACAATGCGCCGATGGGGACAATCAGATCCTCCCGGGTCACCACAATAATCTCATCAATATACGGGCACTCCTCCAGCGCCATCAGGGTGCGCTGGATAATGGGCAGGCCGCCTACAGGCTCCATCAGCTTATCCTTGCCCTCCATCCGCCGGGCGGAGCCAGCCGCCGGCACGATACAGGTACAGTAGGGGTGCTCCCGCCTTCCCCTTCGAAACAGATCAAACAGGCCTGGCATAGTCCATTCCTCCTTTGCGTTCTTTTCTTTTATTATAAGGCATTTTTTATGCATTCACAATAGCGCGGAGATGGCAGTTTTCCCCCAAATGGGCAAAAAACCGCCCCATTGTTTCCAACGGAGCGGAGTTCGCTTTTTCAGGAAGTGGGAAATTACTCCTCGTCAGCGGACTGCTGCAGCAGAGCGCGGATGGACAGGGAGACCTTCTTCTTCTCCATGTCGATATCGGTGATCTTCACGTCAACAATATCGCCCTCAGCCAGGACATCGCCGGGCTTCTCGATGCGGTGATCGGCAATCTGGGAGATGTGGATCAGGCCGTCCACACCGGGGACGATCTCGGCGAATGCGCCGAAGGTCATCAGCTTCACCACGCGGACGCTGGCCACGGCGCCGACCTCGTAGGTGGAGGTAAACTTCTCCCAGGGATCCTCGTTGTGGTCCTTCATGCCCAGGGAGATCTTTCTCTTCTCGGGGTCGAAGGAG
>CAZVVH010000092.1:0-8015 GCA_964630475.1 uncultured Oscillospiraceae bacterium
AATTCGATTCCACTCACTTTCTGTGAGCTCATACCGTTTTGTTCCCATATGCTTATCTTACATAATTTTAAGCATTTGTGCAAGTTTTATTTTTCAAACAAGCCCTAATTTGGCGCCGCCCAAAGTCTCCCCTGAGCAAGGGGAGGTGGGTTTTGCAAAGCAAAACCCGGAGGGGTTGGTTCCACGCCGCTCAATCCCCGAATGGTCACAAAAAAGCAACAGGGGCTGCCTCACCTTTTGGTGAGACAGCCCCTTGCTTTTTATTCAGTTGAAGTCAGTTGAAGCCCCGGAAGCCCTTGCCGATGATCTCGCTGCTGTTGGTGATGGCCATAAACGCGGTGGGCTGATTTCTCCGGACGAAATTGCGGAGGAGGACAGCCTGGTGGCGCTTCATCACCGTCAGGACAATGGTGCGCTCACGATGCTGATAAGCGCCTTCGGCCTTGTACACGGTAGCGCTGCGGTGCAGCTCATGGATGATGAAATCACAAATGGGCTTGGGATCGTCGCAGACGATGGTAAAGTATTTACACAGGTTGATATTCTCAATGACGCCGTCAATGACCAGGGATTTGGCCATCAGACCGGTGAAGGAGAACAGGCCGGTCTGGGGATCAAAAATAAAGCAGGCGGCAAAGGTGATAAACAGATCCACAATAAACAGGGCCATGCCAATGTTAAAGCTGGTATATTTTTGCAGGATCATAGCCACAATGTCGGTTCCGCCGCCGGAAGCGCCGATATTGAAAAAGATGGCGGCGCTGAACGCGGGAAGGACGATTGCAAAGACCAGCTCCAGTACAGGTTGGCTGGTCAGAGGCGCGTCCATGGGGAACAGCTTCTCAGCAGCGCTGAGTCCCAGAGAGGTCAAGAGACTGACATAAACCGTTTTGATGCCAAAGCTTCTGCCCAGGAAGAGGAAGCCTAAGACCAGCAGTGCGACGTTAATGATAAAGGTCCAGGTGCTGGGGCTGTACGTGCCCAGCGCACCCAGGATCACAGCGATGCCGGTGACGCCGCCAAAACAAAAATTGTTGGGAAACTTAAAGACATATACGCCTGCCACCAAAATCAGCGTGGAAATGGTCAGCGTGAAGTATTCCGAAAAGATTCTGAGCGCCTTGTTTTGCTCAAGGGCCTGCCGCATTTTCTCTCTATTCATGGCTTAGCCGTATGAAGGATCATACATCCCTTTCTATATATTAAAATATGCTGCAGATATTTTAGCACAAAGCTGATTTGCCTTTCAATAGCAAAGTGCAAAAATTTGGCGCAGAAATGGGCGAACCTATTGACAGGAAAGTGAATATCAAGTATACTATGGTAGGAAAAGTTATACTTTTCCTACTTACCTTAAGGAGGGGTTACAGTGAACAATCCAAAGGGAAAGTTTATGGCCACCGTAAAGGTGGGCGAAAAGGGACAGATCGTCATTCCCAAGGGCGCCCGGGAGCTGTTTCATATTCAGCCGGGGGATACCCTGCTGCTGATGGCGGACGAGGAGCGGGGAATTGCTATTGTGCGCAACGATGTTTATTCCAAGTTTATGGACGCCGTCTTTGAGGCCCAGCGCCGCCCGGTTGACCCGGAGGGGGAGGCAAATGAGTGAGATTTTGCGGGTTCGGGGACTGACCAAGACCTACCCCGGCTTTCGGCTGGAGGAGGTGTCCTTTGCCCTGGAGCGGGGAACCATCAATGGCTTCATTGGCCGAAATGGCGCGGGAAAGTCCACCACCCTGAAGGCCCTGCTGAATTTTGTCCACCCAGATCGGGGAGAGATCCGTTTCTGGGGGCAGGAGTTTCAGGGCCGCGAGGCGGAGATCAAGGAGCGGATCGGCTTTGTCACCGGCGGCGTCAGCTTTTATCCCAGAAAGAAGCTGAAGCATATCACCGCAGTGACCCGGAAATTTTACTCCCGTTGGGATCAGGAAACCTATGAGGATTACTGCCGCCGGTTCAAGCTGGATCAGGAAAAGACCCCCAGCCAGCTGTCCGCCGGTATGCAGGTAAAGTACGCCCTGGCCCTGGCGCTCTCCCACCGGGCGGAGCTGCTTATCCTGGATGAGCCCACCAGCGGCCTGGATCCGGTGAGCCGGGAGGAGCTGCTGGATGATTTCCTGGGGCTGGTGGAGCGGGAAGGGGTCACGATTCTGTTCTCTACCCATATTACTTCTGATTTGGAGCGGTGTGCGGATCGGATTCTGTACATTCAGCATGGAAAGCTCTGCGCCGACCTGCCTCTGGAGGCGTTCCAGGACCAGTACCGTTTGGTGAAGGTGAAAAAGGCGGATCTCACCGAGGAACGAAAGGCCGCCCTGGTGGGGATTCGTCGCAGCCGGGAGGGGTATACCGGGCTTCTGCCTGCCGGCAAACCGGCGCCGGATTGGCTGACGGCGGAAAAGGCCACCCTGGAGGACATTATGGTGCATCTGGAAAAGGAGGAAGAGGAATGAAAGCCCTGTTATACAAGGAGTGGAAGCTGTGTATGCATCCCGCGGCGCTGCTCTTCCTGTTGCTGTCTGCCATGATGCTGATCCCCAATTACCCCTATTTGGTGTGCTTTTTCTACACCACCCTGGGCATCTTCTTCATCTGCCTGACCGGGCGGGAGAATCAGGACGTCAGCTATTCCCTTCTGCTGCCCCTAGGCAAGCGGGAGCTGGTTAAGGCCCGGTTGGCCCTGACCGCCATGCTGGAAATCCTCCAAATTCTGCTGGCCGTCCCCTTTTGTATCCTCCGCCAGAACTTCCCCATGCCGGGAAACCAGGTGGGCGCAGATGCCAACCTGGCCCTGCTGGGCTATGCGTTCCTGCTGTTTGCCCTGTTCAACTGGGTGTTTTTCACCAGCTATTACCGGGATGTGAACAAGGTGGGGCTTCCCTTTGTGAAGGGGTCCGTTGCCGTATTCCTCTACATGGTGGTTGTGGAGACCCTGACCCATATTGTGCCACTGATGCGGGACCGGCTGGACACCAACGATCCCCAGAACTTAGGCCCAAAGTTGGCCCTGCTGCTGATTGGCGGGGCGGTCTATGGGCTGAGCTTGGTGCTGACCTATCGCCGGGCTGCGAAAGCCTTTGAGAAGCTGGATTTTTGAGCAAATAAAGCCGCCGCCTCCTTTGATGGGGCGGCGGCAGCCCTTTCACCAAGGGCCTTTGCGGCGCAAGCTTCGTCAGGGCTTCCCCTGTGCGAGGGGAGGTGGGTTTTTGCTGTCCGTCATAGTTAAATCCTCCCATGACGAAGTATTCAGCCTGTCAAAAAAGTCAAGCTTAGAGATTTGCGATGCAGGAGGATGTGCCGCGCGGCCGAATGGCATCTTCCACCTCAAACGCCCACCCATTTCCGGGTGGACGTTTCGTTTTACAGGGAAAAATCCTCCTCCTTCAGCCGGCTGGTGTTCAGCGCGGCGGGCTTGGGAGGAACCCGTTTCAGGGGATCGTAGGAAAACTTCCGGCAGCTGTTTCCCGCGTTGACGATGCCCTTTTTCAGGCAGGTCATTTGCTCCTCAGAAAGGCGCTGAGCGTACTGACAATAGGCACAGCGGGGGTCCATATTCTTGCGAAACAGCATGGCGGCTTCCTCCGTTCAATGGTGTTTTTCTGATCTTGCAGCTATTATAGCGGATTGGCGGAGATATTTCCACCCTTTTTTCGCCCCCGCAGGCAAAGCCCGAGAATTCCCAGCCAGGCGCAGCCCACCAGGGCAGGCAGCAGATTGTGTGCCGCTGGGGCGATGTAAGAGACGGTGACGATCTCTGGCTGTTCGGGAAAGATTAGGGCCAGACTGTAGGTGACCAGGGCGGCCAGCAGCCCATGGCACAGCTTTCCCAGCAGATAGCGGGAGAAGGGCAGGCCCGAGCCTTCCAGCACGGCTAGGGTCTGGCAGTGGACGGAAAATCCGCCCCAGCCCAGGAGAAAGGCCGCCAGAGCCAGAATGGCGGGGGTGGGGGACTGGCCGGACAGGGAGAGGATTCCCCGGGTCATTTCCAGCCCGCCGGTCAGCAGGGTGGAGCAGCCCGACAGGGAGAAGCCCAGCGGGGCCAGAAGGAGGTGGAGGAAATGGGAGAGAGCAATCAAAACCCGGCTGACCGTCAGCAGGCGGATAAGGACGGCAAAGGCCACCACAAAGGCGCTGAGCTGGAGCGCCGACTTGGCCCCGCCGGTGACAGCGGAGATCAGCGCGGTGGACAGGGCCGGCCGGGGCCGGTGGGGCGGCGGGAGCGATGGTCCCTTCTGCTTTCCTGAAAAGCGGAAGAGAATCCCCACCCCAAAGGCGGCGATACAATGGCCCAGCCACAGCAGCCAACCCGCCCGGGCGCTGCCCAGAACAGCCACCCCGGCGGTGCTCAGCAAAAAGGCGGGGCCGCAGTTGTTGCAGAACAGGAGGAGCCGGCCACAGTCCTCTCGGGAGCACAGCCCTTCGTCATACAGCTCCCGGACGGTTCGGGCGCCCACCGGATAGCCGCCCACCAGCCCCAGCATCAGGGCAGCAGCGCCGCAGCCGCTGACCTGGAACAGCGGCCCCATCAGGGGGCTGAGCCGCCTCCCCAGGGTCTCCCCGCCGCCCAGGGCGATAACCAGGGAGGACAGCACCAAAAAGGGGAACAGGGAGGGGATAATCAGCTCTAGACACTGTTGAATGGCGCCCTTGGCCGCGTCGGTGACCTCCCCGGGAAAGAGCACCAGCCCCAATCCCGCCGCCAGAACCAAAAGCCAAACACCTCTGTGTTTCCATTTTTTCATCTTCCACCTCCAAAAGACCGGTCGTCCGGAAAAATTCTATGCGGAGGGAGGATAGAATTGCCTGTCCAAACAAAATTTGGCAGACCGGCTGTTTCGTGATACAATAGAAAAAACGGGAAATTTGGCATAAGGAGGGATTTTATGCAGCATGAGATCACAAAGGCCATTCCCTTGCTGGATGAAAAGGGAAACCTGACCGAGGCGGGCTTTGCCCGGAAGCTGCTGCCTGTTTACCGGCGGCGAGACGTCCGGGGCGGCCTGGGCCGCCTGAAGGAATGGGACTACTATCTGATTATGGGGGAGGGCTTCGCCCTGGCCCTGACCATTGCGGATAACTCCTACATGGGGCTTTATTCAGTGTCTCTGCTGGATTTCCGGGAGAACTGGCAGGTGACCAAAAGTCCCATGCGGGCCATGACTTGGGGGACCACCGGTCTGCCTGAAACCAGCGAGACAGGAAATGTGGCGGCGGCGTGGAAGGGCTGGGGCCTGTTCTTCCAAAACGAACACGGTGTGCGCACCCTGACCGCCCATATGGACAACTTCTATCGGGGCAAGCCCCTGGACGCCCATGTGGTGCTGACCGACCCGCCGGAGGAATCCATGGTCATTGCCACCCCCTTCCGCAAGCCGGGGCACTTCTACTACAACCAGAAGATCAACTGTATGCGGGCCAGCGGAACGGTGACAGTGGCGGGAAAAACCTACACCTTCCGCCCGGAGAACTCCTTCGGCACCTTGGACTGGGGCAGAGGGGTCTGGACCTATCAAAACACCTGGTACTGGGGCAGCGCCTCCGGCCTGGTGGAGGGCGTGCCCTTCGGTTTCAACCTGGGGTATGGCTTTGGGGACACCTCCGCCGCCACCGAGAACGCCCTGTTCTACGGCGGAAAGCTGCACAAGCTGAACCAGGTCACCTTCCACATCCCCTTTGACGGTACCAGGGAGGTGGACTACCTTTCCCCTTGGACCTTCACCAGTGACGACCACCGCTTCCACTGCACCTTTACGCCGGTGATGGATCGGGCCTCCTGCACCAACGCGGGGGTAATCAAGTCCGACCAGCATCAGGTGTTCGGAAAATTCAATGGTACCGCTGTCCTGGACGACGGAAGGGTAATCCAGCTGCGGGACTTTATGGGCTTCGCGGAAAAGGTCATCAACCGCTGGTAGGCTGCGCCTGCATAATGGACAGCCTCTGCGAATAGGATTTTGCGGAGGTGGTGCCCTGTGGAGAAAAAGGATAAGAAGGCCTTTCTGGAGCGGACGGCGGAGATCTTTGACCTGCCGGCGGATCAGCTGGCCGGGACGCCCAAGCTGGAGCTGACCGGCAATTCGGAGTTCCGCATGATCCACCACCGGGGCATCCTGGCCTATGGAACGGAGGAAATCCACATCAGCGGCGGAAGGCTGCTTGTCTGTGTCAGCGGGGAGAACCTGGAGCTTCGGGCCATGAACGGTGATGAGCTTCTCATCACCGGGGATATCAGGAGGCTGGAAGTGGAATGAAGGAGTGGACAAATTTTCTGCGGGGAAATGTGACCCTTCGAATCACTGGTCCCTTCCCGGAGCGGTTCCTGAATATCTGCGGCGCCAACGGGGTGACCTTCTGGCATGTCCGCTGGGAGAGCGAGGAGGAGCTGCTCCTGCGCGTCCCCAGGAGCCAGCTGAAGCAGGCCCGGGAGCTGGCGGCCAAGGCCCTTTGTCAGGCTGCCCCGGAGGAATACCGGGGCCTGCCCGATTTCCTGCTGCGGTTCCGGCGGCGGTATGGGTTCCTCACCGGGCTGTTCCTGGCAATTTTGACGGTGGCGGTCCTGTCCCGGATGGTGCTGGTTATCGACGTCACCGGCAATGAGACGGTCCCCACTTCGGTGATTGTGCAGGAGCTGTACAACGCAGGGCTGCATGTTGGCTCCTTCGGCCCTTGGATCACAGCCCGGGATATCAGCCACCGGGTGCTGCTACAGGAACCCCGGCTCAGCTATGTGGCGGTGAACCTCCACGGAATCCGGGCGGAGATCATCGTCCGGGAGAGCGTCCTGCCCCCGGATATTGTGGATACAGAGACCCCCTGCGACCTGGTGGCGGGGGTGGATGGGATCATTTCCCGGGTGGAGGTCTGGTCCGGGGTCAGCCAGGTAAAGGCCGGAGATGTGGTGGCCAAGGGGGAGAAGCTGGTCTCCGGTCAGATCACCTATACCCACCCGGAGACGGAGGAGGTCCTGTACACCAAGCAGGTAGGCTCTGTGGGAAAGATCTGGGCCAGAACCTGGAAGTGCCTGACCGCCTCCATCCCCCTGAGCCGGGCAGTGAAAAACTATACCGGGGAGACCACCCGGCAAAACAGGCTGATCCTGTTCGGATACACCCTCAAATTTTATGAAAACAGTGGAATTTCCTATGACAGATATGATAAAATAACCACGACAAAGCAGCTTGTTCTGCCTGGCGGGATTGCCCTCCCCATCTACTGGGAGAAGGACACCTGCCGGGAGTATACCACAGCGGAGGGGTCCCGGCGCCGGGATGAGGCGGAGACCGCACTGAAGGAGCTTCTTCTCCAACGGCTGAAGGACGGCCTGGGGGAGGAGGACTCGATCACCGACCTGGTTTTCGCGGTGGAGGAAGCAGACGGCTGGTTGAACGTCACCCTGAACGCGGAATGCTGCCAGGATATTGGCGTTCAGGCCCCACTCTCTACGGAAGGAAATGACTAGATACATGATAGAACAGACCATCAGCCTGGAACGCATGGAGGAGGCAGTGAATATTTTCGGCTCCTTTGACGAAAATATCCGCCTGATCGAGCACGAGTTGAACGTGCGGGTGGTGAACCGGGATTCGGAATTAAAGGTCTCCGGGGAAGCCGAGGACGTGATGTACGCGGTAAAGGCCATCCAGGGTCTGCTGGCCCTGTCCGCCAAGGGGGAGCCGATTCACGAGCAGAACGTCCGCTATGTGCTCCAGATTGTGAAGAGCGGGGAGGAGGCCCGGCTGACCGAGCTGGCCCGGGATGTGATCTGCGTCACCGCCAAGGGCAAGCCCATCAAGGCCAAGACCCTGGGCCAGAAGAAATATGTGGACGCCATCAAGGACCATCTGGTGACCCTGGGCATCGGCCCCGCCGGCACCGGCAAGACCTATTTGGCGGTGGCCCAGGCGGTGGCGGCCTTCCGCAACAAGGAGATCAACCGGATTATTCTGACCCGCCCCGCCGTGGAGGCCGGAGAGCGCCTGGGCTTTCTGCCCGGCGACCTGCAGAGCAAGGTGGAC
>CAZVVH010000093.1:0-8000 GCA_964630475.1 uncultured Oscillospiraceae bacterium
ACATCTCCTGATCCTTCCGGTCGTCCTCCACGATAGCAACGCGCAGCATTTTTCTCGTCTCCCCTATATCTTAATCATATAATGACGCCTGCGAGGCCGGCATGGACATGGTTCCAAATCGGCTATGGCAATAATATCATAAACGAAATAATGATAAAATGCAACTTGTTTTGATTGTAGCCAAACGGTTACATCAAAAATTTCCAATATGTGATCTTATAATAAAAAGACCACACAGCAGACATTATAGCCTGTTGTGTGGTCTTCTGTTTTGCCCCGCTTGAAGAGTGTCAGTTGAAATTTACTTGTTTTCGTAAATCCCTAAGCTGCACCCTCTTTGAGCCTCGACTTCACATTCCATCGGCCCGCTTCCCAAGGCGGATATAATAGCCAAAGCCCAAAAGGTCCGCTAAAGTCCAGCCGATGGGAATTGCCCACCAGATCATCTCCACGCCCAACCTGGGTGCCAACAGATAGGCCAGCGCCACCCGTGTCCCCAGCGAAACAACGGTGAGGACCAGAGACATGCCCGGCCGTTGGATTCCCCGGTATAGGCCGTAGAACAGAAACAGGCAGCCGATTCCGAAATAAAACGCGCCCTCAATACGCAGATAGGTCACTCCGGCGGCAATGATCTCCCGCTCCCCCTGATCCACAAAGAAGCCCATCAGGGTGGGCGAGGCAAACCAGATCAGGAGGGAAATGGCTCCGCAAAATACCACTGCGGTCAGGAACGCAACGCGGGAACCGGATCGGATGCGGTCCCTTCGGGCAGCGCCGTAGTTCTGGGAAATAAACATGGAATAGGCGTTGCCGAACTCCTGGGCCGGCATATAAGCCAAGGTGTCAATTTTCACCGCCGCCGCGAAAGCCGCCATAATCACCACACCAAACCGGTTTACCAGCCCCTGGATCATCAGGATGCCAAAGTTCATCACCGACTGCTGCAGGGCGGTAAGAATATCAGTCTGAATGATTTTCACCATTCGCGTTCCATCGAAACGGAGGTCCTTCCTGGTAAATTTCAGGTAAGGCAGCTTCCAAAAGGAGACCGCGGTAATAGCCACCCCGCAAAGCACCTGGGAAAGCACGGTGGCAGCCGCTGCTCCCTCCACGCCCCAGCGGAACTGAAGGACAAACAGCAGATCCAAAAAGATATTCAGAACAGAAGAGCCAAACAGGAAATACAGGGGCGTCATTGAGTTTCCCACTGCGCGGAGCAGATAGGTGAAAAAGTTATAAAGGGCAGTGAAAAACAGCCCGATAAATACAATTTTCACATATGCCCGCATTAGGCTATGGATTTCCCCGGGAACGTGCAGCAGGTTTAAAATCGGATCCGTCCACAGATAGACGGTCAGATAAAGCAGCGCTGTAACCGCCGCAATAAACAGGAAGGACAACCACACGTCGCTTTTGATCCGCTCCTTCTCTCCCCCGCCGTAGCTGACCGAAAACAGGTTTCCGCTGCCCATACAGAGGCCGATAATCACCGAGGTCAAAAAGGTCATCAGAGTATAGGCCGTACCAACAGCCGCCAACGCATCCGATCCTATGTATCTGCCGACGATCAGGGTATCTGTAATATTGTAGATCTGCTGGAGCAGATTCCCCGCCAGCATGGGCAGCGCAAAGAGAAGCAGCTTTCGCAGAATTGGCCCCTGCGTTAAGTTCTGTTCGCGCATTCCGTTCCATCTCCAAATCAGCAGGTATTAAAGATTACAAATGCAAGCTGTAGCTGTAATAGGCAGTCAAATCAGCTGCGAACTGCCAAATATCGCGCTTAACAAACGATGACGCAACGGGGAACCTTGGTGATCCGCATTGCCCCTTCCTTGGTAATCAGGAAGTTGTCACAGGCCGCACCAAAGGCCCTTTCATTGACGGCAGTCGGGTGAAGAGCCATGAACATATTTTCTTCCAATATGAAGTCCTCATCCAAGGAAAGCGCAGGCCGTTCCACCATATCATAGCCCTGGCTGTGAGAAAACATCCTTCCTTCCGGAAAAAATCCATGATTTACCATAAACTCATTGTTCAGTTTCATCAATGCAGCGCAACTAGCGCCCGGCCGCATCTCAGCGGCTATCATATTTTGACATTCATTTGCCAACCGGGTAGCCTCCTGCAATTCGGCGGAAGGCTCCCCCAGACACCACATACGCATTAGCTCAGCGTAGTAGCCCCCCGGCCCACTCAACTCGATTAAGCCCAGCATACGATCCCCTTCCTCCACCTGGCGATGGGACATATTGGGCAGGAAAAGGCCGGGGTTGTCCGTACTTCCTGTGCCAATCATAACGTTCAGGCCCTCACATTTCAAGTCAGCAGCCGCTTTACGGATATCCGCCACAATCTCATATTCATAGCGACCCGGCCGGAAGAAGGTTGGGATAGCGGCGGCAACTTGTTCATGGATATGAACAACCTCCTTCAGCTTCAGGATTTCTTCAGGACTTTTAATGGCTTTGATCCGGTCAACTAACGTGGAGGCGTGGAGAAGCTCCAGTTCGGGCATCTCTTCTTTGAGCGCCCGATAAAGGCTGGCGGGAATCATAGACTCTCCCACCAGGCCCACACGATGATACTTCCGCCGTTTGAGCTCCTCCACCACCAGCTTGGGCATATAAGAATCTGTATAGGTCAATGTCGGCATTAGTGGAGTTGACAACGGCTGACCAATATCCCGTGCCATTCCAACGGGAACACTGGGAGTCCATGGTGCATTGTGCCCAATACAGGTGGTTTCATCCTTCAGATGAAACAGCACCGTATTGGGATAATTGCCCACAGGAATATCCAGAATGTACCGAGTATATCCACCCAGGAAATTATCATAGTTATGCATGATTAGGCAGTCGATCTCCTGCTCCTGCATACTCTTTCGAATCAGGTTCCAACGGCGTTCCATCTCTCCACGAGAAACTGCATACCGAAAACGCTCAGATAATTGTTCCATTTTGCCCGCTCCTCACCTTTCAGCCACATAAAGCAGCGGCTCATCCGCTTGATAACGGCGTAGATTTTCTGCAATTACCTGCACGGCACGCTCCATATAGTGGGGGCCGCCTGGCGCTGTGTGATGAGAAATAAAAACCTTTGGGTGCTTCCATAGAGGACTTTCGGGCGCAAGGGGTTCGTGCTCGAAGATATCCAGGCCCGCGCCCGCAATCTCGCCGGCATCCAGCGCTGCAATCAAGGCATCATCATCCACGATTGCGCCCCTAGCCAAATTGACCAGATAGCCGTTAGGCTTCATCTTTTGAAAGGCTTCCCTGTTCATTAAATGACGGGTTTCGGGAGTCAGCGGCAAAATCAGAATGACAATATCAGACTGCCCGAGTAGCTGATCTAGTTGATCCATCGTGTAGCATGCATCCAGCCATTCGCTCTCAATAGGAGTTCGCTTTGCTCCAACAACGCGCATCCCCAGCAGCTTACAACGGTGCGCGATCTCAAGTCCAATGGCCCCAACGCCAACCACGCCAATAGTTTGGTCACAGCTCTCTTGGCACTTTGCCTTCAGCTCCTCGCAGGCCCACCGGCCTTCTAACTGAGCCTTTTGTGCGTCATGGAAGGCACGCAGGTGGGAAAATATAAACGCAAGTGCATGGTCAGAAATGTTGGGGGCATGGATTCCCTTCGTGCTGGTAATGATGATAGGCAAATCATTCAGTTCAGAGCCGACAATTGCATCCACACCGGAGATAAAGCAGTGAATCCACTTCAGGCTTGGGGCATTTTTGCAGAATTGAATCAGTTTTTCATCCACATTAGGCCACATGATGATTGCATCTACATCATTTGTCACCTTGTACATATCCTCGTAGCATTCGCCAAAAATAAACGTAGCATCCGGCGCAGCGGCCCGGAGCACCTCACGATGCTGTTCCTTAATGGGATCGTTTGGGGCACTGAACACCGCAATTTTAGATAACTTCATCTTTCAACTTCCTTTCTATAAAAGCGATAATGAGAATGAGGATGGGCCCAATCCAATCAAAATCAGATTAGGCCCAAAACAATGACTTATTGAATGCCTAAAAATCAGGCCAGACCTACAATCGGGCCAACGAAATAAAGCAACAAGCTGAAGATTACAATCCAGGGAATTGCAAAGGTGCAGCCAAACTTCAGCATATCGGAATACTTCCAGTATCCATAGCCATAGGTCAGCTGGCTATCAGGCAACAAGGGGGTAACAAAGGACGCGCAGGTCATAATGCAGACAGGGAATGCATAGAAGGTTGGCAGATAACCTGCTGCAACGGCCATAGCGGCAACAGAGGGTATAATCAGTGTGCCGGGGCTACACATGGTCAGACCGTTAATGATAACGCAGGCTACGCTGATAATCAGGAGTACAGCCAAGGTAGGCAGGTTTCCGGCCCATCCCAAGAACACGTCGGAAATCCACTGGCCCAGGCCGCTGCTGGTAACAACACCTGCAAAACCGACTGTAACAGCTGCAAAGAACACCACGGCCCAGGGAACCGTCTTAACCGCTTCATTCACATTCACAGTGCCCCAGCCTGGGACACAGACCAGCAACAGGCCGATAACAGTAACCATAGGAGTGTTCAAGCCAGTCAGGCTGGAAGTCAGGAAAAGAACCATCATGATGGCCAGTGTAATCAGATACCGGATCTCTCCGTTGGTAATCTTGCCAAGACTTTCCAGCTTTGCCTGAACAGAAGCCTTATCCAAGGCAATGGGTACAGTCTTGCTGTTAATCTTAAATATCCGGTTAAGGACAAAGATCAGAATCGGTGTCATTATGATGGCAAAAGGCAGACCGATAGCAGCCCACTGGTTGTAGGAGATGGTAGTGCCGCTCTCAGTTGCCGCAGCAACCAAAGCAACATTAGATGGATTCGTGCCGCTGGAAGAAATAAACGCCACCCCGCCGACAATTGTGGCGGTAGAAATGCCAATCAGAACCGCTTTACCTAAATTGCTCTGACCGGGAACCTGGTTCAGCTCTTTCAGGACGCTGACGCCAATCGCAGCCAAAATCAGACATGCGGGCATATTGGCGATCAGTGCGGAAACAATGACGCCGGCAATGACCATGGCGGCAACAATCCCTTTGGGCTTAGAGCCAAGCTTCAACAGGAGAAAATACGCAAGACGCTGCGCCAAGTTAGTATTGGTAACGCCGGAAGAAACAATGAACAGGCAGGTAAGCATTAGCAAGGGAGATGTACCAATCGCCATTGCGTATTCGCCGAACCCAATAAGCCCCATGAAGATGGCGAGGAAAAACATAAGGAAGGATGCAAACAGGTTAGGAATACCTTTATTTGCATAGCAAAACATACATAGAAGAATAATTGCCAGTGCCTTACGCCCCTGCACTGCCAGGCCAGGGATAGGGCAAATAATGCAGAGGACAAATACAGCAATGCCAATCAGCAGCAAGATCACTTCATTCTTGCCAAATGATTGACCGGATTTTTTCTCGTCAAATTCTAGAATACCAAATTTTTTCACTATAAACTCCTTTCACTCTGTTTGTTGATAACTTCTCTCAAAACGTGCGGTATATTTACTCAATAACCACACCACCTCCAATTCAAAAGGCAAACACACATCCTCGCACAAGAACCAGAATGTCATAAAAGATTTACACACCCGGTATAGATGATCACCCCTATGCAAAATCAATACTTCTTAGCCAGATCAATCTCAGTGGGCATCTTTTCGCCCCTCAAGTAGTACGGTACATTATCGGCAAAAACCTGGAACGCACGTTCCATATAGTGGGGGGTCTCTGCAGACATATGTGGGCTGATCAATACATTCTCCATGGACCACAATGGATGCCCCACAGGCAGAGGTTCAGGATCCAGAGCATCTAGCGCCGCGCCGGACAGCTTTCCGCTCTGCAATGCCGCTACCAACGCATCTGTATCCACTGTCATACCCCGGCCGGCATTAATGAAAAACGCACTATCTTTCATCTGGGCAAAGCGGTGGGCATCCAAGATCCCCTTCGTTGCAGGAGTGGCAGGAAGCAAATTCACAACGTAATCTGCCCACGCAAGAGCCTTGTCCATCTCTCCCTCGGAGAGCACCATGTCCACACATTCCAGCGGAACCACCGTACGCTTGACTCCAATGACTCTCATGCCAAATGCCTTTGCCCTTTTTGCAACAGCAGATGCGATAGAACCCATCCCCAAGATGGTCAGCGTATGACCATAAAGCTCAGTGGGGATAAATCGAACCCAAGCGCCCGCCTGCTGATTTTTCTTGATCCGGCCCAGTTGCCTGGCGTGATAGAGCATAAAGCCCAGCACATGTTCAGAGATCGGGATCCCATGGATGCCTTTGGCATTAGTCAGGCGCAACCCGGGCTTATCACAGACCGGCGTATAGATTACACCTTCCACGCCGGCTGACAAGCCGTGAATCCATTTTAAATTTTTGCTCCTGACGCAAAAGTCCACAGATTCCAATGGGAACATACCGCCACCAGTCACCCAGGTAATCAAAATGTCCGGATCAACACCCTGTGCTTCTAATTCTCCGGCGGTTTCTGCCATATAGACCTGGGCGTTTGGCAAAGCCTTATGCACAATGTCCATATGGAGGGGTCCTACATCAAACTGAAGGCCCTGAGCCTTTGTGTAAATAATAGCAACAACCATACAATGATTCTCCTTCAGTACATCATATCAGGAATGAACAGAACGATTCTAGGGAACAAGATGCAAATCACAATGCAAAGGATCGTCAACAATACAAAGGGGGTAACTCCTTTGTAAATCTCTTTCATAGTGCTGTCCTCAATACTGGCGCGCATCACAAACAGTGATGCCCCAAAGGGAGGGGTAATTGCCGCCACAGCGGTCAACATCAGCAAAATTACAGCAAACCAGACCAAATCATATCCCAGAATAGTAACGGTGGGCGCCAGGATAGGCACCGTAATGTAAATTACGCTCATTACATCCATAAACATACCAACGATCAGGAAAAACACCATGACCAGAAGGATAATTGCCAGAGGCGGTATTGGAAGCTCAACCAGCCACTGGGCAAAAATGTTGGGCAGACGGGTCAACGTCAGGAAAGACCCGAACACAAATGCAGTGCCTACTATAAAAAACGCAGAGCCAGTAGTACGCATGGTGTCCACTAATGCATCCCGTAAAATCTTAAAGCTGAACTTGCGCTTGATAACCAGAATTATGACTGCCGCAGTGGATGCAATAGCGCCGGCCTCGGTCGCAGAAAACTTTCCTGAATAGATACCGCCAATCACTAAAATGACAATCACGAGAAAATCCCAAATCCTGGGCAGGGACTTGAACCGTTCTTTCCAGGTGGATTTCTTACTGATAGGCGCTTTGCTGTTATCACGGGCGACCAAAATGGTAATATAAATGATATAAATTAACGCAATCAGCAGGCCAGGAACCAGGCCGCCAATCAACACCTTTCCGATGGAAACCTCCAGCACAACGGCAATCAGCATTGCAATGACGCTGGGCGGGATCAGAGGCGCCAAAATACCTGCAGAGGCGATCGCTCCAAAGGCCAAGGAACGATCCGTTTTGGCTTTGAGAAGTTCAGGAACAACTACTCGGGAGAGTGTCGCGGACGCAGCATTTCCGGAGCCACAAACCGCACCGAAAGCCGCGCCACCGAGAACACCAGCGCTAACCAGGCCGCCATGCATATGGCCAATCCATTTTCTCGCAAAGTCAAACAGGGTTTCCAGCATACCGGAGTAATACAGCAGGTATCCCATCAAAATAAACATCGGGATAGGAGAATAGCTATAGCTTGTAAATTTACTATAAAGAGTAGTAACTACGGTCTGTATCCCGGCAGGGAAGCCGCGTAGAACGGCCATGCCGAGCAGCCCAACTGCCATCATGCCGTAAGCCACGGGGACTCGCAGCATCATCAAAATCAGCAGCACGATAATTGCAATTATGCCAATTGCCTGGGGTGACAATGCCATATTCTTTAACTCCTTTTCAATTCAG
>CAZVVH010000094.1:0-7991 GCA_964630475.1 uncultured Oscillospiraceae bacterium
TCAGCTGACAGTTGATAAGTGATTTAGTTCCTTATCACTGTTAAGCCAAGGCTTTCCACGATTTTCGGGCAAAGAAAAGACCTCAAAGGATTGCTCCTTCAAGGTCTTGTGCAGCAAAGTAAATTTTGCCTTTGTGTTCTATTTCGGTTTGCCCAAAAACATCAGATACTATTCCCACTCAATTGTAGCGGGAGGCTTACTGGTGCAGTCAAAGAGGACCCGATTCACATGCTTGACCTCGTTGACGATTCGATTGGTGGTAGTATTCAGAACCTCCCAGGGAATGGGGGTGGCTTCGGCGGTCATAAAGTCAGTGGTGGTAACCGCACGGAGAGCGATAGCGTAATCGTAGGTGCGTTCGTCGCCCATGACGCCCACAGAGCGCATGTTGGTCAGGGCAGCGTAATACTGGCTGGGAGCCAGACCGGCCTTGCCAATCTCCTCCCGCCAGATGGCGTCTGCATCCTGTACGATCTTGACCTTCTCCTCGGTGACGTCCCCGATGATTCGGATGGCCAAGCCGGGGCCGGGGAAGGGTTGGCGGGACACCAGATATTCAGGCAGACCCAACTCCCGGCCGGCTTGACGGACCTCATCCTTAAACAGGTTGCGCAGAGGCTCCACAATCTCCTTAAAATCCACATAATCAGGCAGCCCGCCCACGTTGTGGTGGCTCTTGATGACAGTGCTCTCACCGCCCAGGCCGGACTCCACCACATCAGGATAGATGGTGCCCTGGGCAAGGTAATCCACCCGGCCAATTTTCTTGGCTTCCTCCTCAAAGATGCGGATGAACTCCTCTCCAATGATCTTCCGCTTCTTCTCAGGCTCAGTGACCCCGGCCAGCTTGTCATAGTAGCGCTGGCGGGCGTTGACGCAGATGAAGTTGATGTCAAAGCGGCCGTTGCCGGGGCCGAATACGGAGCAGACCTCTTCCATCTCATTTTTGCGGAGCAGACCGTGATCTACAAAGACGCAGGTCAGCTGCTTGCCAATGGCTTTTGCCAGCATGGCGGCCAGAACGGAGGAATCCACTCCGCCGGACAGGGCGCAGAGCACCTTGCCGCCGCCAATTTTCTCCCGGAGGGCCTGGATGCTGGTTTCCACAAAGGAGTCCATCTTCCAGTCGCCGCAGCAGCCGCAGACGTTATAGACAAAGTTGTTGAGCATTTTGGTGCCCTCAGCAGTGTGGAGCACTTCAGGGTGGAACTGGACAGCATAGAGCTTCTTTTCCCGGTTTTCCACAGCGGCCACGGGGCAGTTGGCAGTGGTAGCGATGATCTCAAAGCCGGGGGCCGCCTGTTCAATATAGTCGTTGTGGCTCATCCAGCAGATGGTGGAGGGCTGAACGTCCTGGAACAGGGGAGAGGCGGTGTTCACGTCCACCACGGTCTTGCCATATTCCCGCTCCGGGGCACGGCAGACCCGGCCACCCAGTAGGTGCATCATCAGCTGGCTGCCATAGCAGATGCCCAAAATGGGTACACCGCTGTTGAAGATGGCAGGATCAATGGTGGCGGCGTCATTCGTATAGACGCTGTTGGGGCCGCCGGTAAAAATAATACCTTTGGGATTTTTGGCAAGGACCTCTTCCATGCCGGAACGATAGGACATGATCTCGCAGTAGACATTGCATTCGCGAACCCGGCGGGCAATCAGCTGGTTATACTGTCCGCCAAAGTCCAGAACAATAATGAGTTCGTGTTCCATGGTTCTTCCTTCCTTTCTCAATTCTTGATAGATAAAGAACAGGCGAGGGCAAAATGCCCCACGCCTGTATTTGATTTTCTTTATACTGGAATTTCATAATAAATTCTGTATGGGACGGCGCAGCCGTTATCAGGATTAGATCATGGTGATATCAACAGGCACCAGATCCGCAGAGCGGGAATACTCCCGGACAGTCAGCATGGCCTGGGCGGTATCAACTGCGGTGACACAGGGGACAGAGTGCTCCACAGCGCAGCGGCGGATCTTAAAGCCATCAGACTGCATGGACTCATGGGACTTGGCGGGGGTGTTGATGATCAGATCCACGGAGCCGGAGCGGATCATATCCTCAATATTGGGATGGCCCTCACTGATGCGCTTGACCTCCGTGGCCTCCACGCCGTTCTCATTCAGATAAGCGCAGGTACCCTTGGTTGCCAGGATCTCAATGCCCATCTCCTGGAAGCCCCGGGCAATGGCAGTGATCTCGCCCTTGTCCTCATCCTTGACGGTGACAATGATGCGGCCGCCCTTCTTGGGAACCTTCATATTGGCGCCCTTAAAGGCCTTCAGCAGGGCCTGGGGATAGGTGTCCGCAATGCCCAGACACTCGCCGGTGGACTTCATTTCGGGACCCATGGCGATGTCCACCTCGTTCAGCTTCTCAAAGGAGAACACGGGCATCTTCACCGCGAAATAATCCGCTTCCTGGTAAATGCCGGTGCCGTACTCCATGTCCTTCAGCTTTTCGCCCAGCATAACGCGGGTTGCCAGTTCGATGATGGGCACGCCGGTGACCTTGGAGATATAGGGAATGGTCCGGGAGGAGCGGGGATTCACCTCGATAACATAAATATCATCGTCGTACAGGATATACTGTGCGTTGATCAGGCCGATCACGCCCAGCTCCTTTGCCATGTTGTAGGTGTCCCGCAGGATCTTCTCCTTGTGCTTCTCCTCCAGATGCAGGGGCGGATAGACAGAGATGGAGTCTCCGGAATGGATGCCTGCCCGCTCAATGTGCTCCATGATGCCGGGAATCAGGATGCTCTCACCGTCAAACACGCCGTCAACCTCGATCTCGCGGCCCATCAGATACTTATCCACCAGGATGGGGTGCTCCTGAACCGTCATGTTGATGACCTTCATAAAGTCCACAATGTTTCGGTCAGAGTAGGCGATCTCCATGCCGGCGCCGCCCAGAACGTAGGAGGGGCGAACCAGAACAGGGTAGCCCAGTTCATTGGCGGCTTTCAGGGCCTCTTCGGTGGTGAAGATGGTGGTGCCCTTTGCTCTGGGGATGTTGCACTTGGTCAGAACCTCGTCAAACTTCTCCCGATCCTCTGCTGCGTCAATGCCCTCGGCGGAGGTGCCCAGGATGGGTACGCCCATTTGGGTCAGCGCCTTGGCCAGCTTGATGGCGGTTTGTCCGCCAAACTGCACCACTGCGGCCCAGGGCTTCTCCAGCTCCACAACGCCCTGAACATCCTCAGGGGTCAGAGGCTCAAAGTACAGTCGGTCCGCAATGTCAAAGTCGGTGGAGACCGTCTCCGGATTGTTATTGATGATAATGGTTTCGCAGCCCATCTTTTTCAAGGACCAGACCGAGTGGACGGAGCAGTAGTCGAATTCAATACCCTGGCCAATGCGGATGGGGCCGGAACCGAGTACCAGCACCTTTCTGGGACCGTCGGAGGGAATGGACTCGTTTTCCGCGTCGTAGCAGGAATAATAGTAGGGCGTCTCCGCATCAAACTCTGCGGCACAGGTATCCACCATCTTATAGGTGGGAATAATACCATACTCCTCTCGCTTTGCCTTGATCTCATGCTTTGGAATGTGGGTCAGGAAGGCAATATAGGAATCGGCAAAGCCCATTTCTTTGGCCAAACGGAGGGTGTCTGCGTCGGGCATGCCGCCATCCCGGAGCTTGTCCTCCATGTGAATAATCATCTGGAAGCGGTCCAGGAACCACATATCCACCTTAGTGATATTGTAGATTTCTTCTTTAGTGATGCCCTTGCGCAGAGCCTCCGCAATGACAAAGATGCGCTCGTCGCTGATCTCCTTTAGCATGTCCTCCAGCTCGTACTTTGGGGTGTCCACCAGCTTGTCCAGACGCAGGCAGTGGACATTCAATTCCAGGGAGCGGATGGCCTTCATCAGGGCGCCTTCGAAGGAGTTGGCGATGGCCATGACCTCGCCAGTGGCCTTCATCTGGGTACCCAGGGTGCGGCTTGCAGAAGTGAACTTGTCAAAGGGCAGGCGGGGTATTTTCAGAACGCAGTAGTCCAAGGTAGGCTCAAAGCAGGCTGTGGTCTTGCCGGTGACTGCGTTCTTGATCTCATCCAAGGTGTAGCCCAGCGCGATCTTGGCGGCCACCTTGGCAATGGGGTAGCCAGTGGCCTTGGAAGCCAGGGCAGAGGAGCGGGACACACGGGGGTTGACCTCGATAACGGCATATTCGAAGGAGTCGGGGTTCAGTGCGAACTGGCAGTTGCAGCCGCCCTCAATTTCCAGCGCAGAAATGATATCCAGCGCGGCGGTGCGCAGCATCTGGAATTCCTTGTTCGCCAGAGTTTGGGTGGGAGCTACCACGATGGAGTCGCCAGTGTGAACGCCCACAGGGTCGATGTTCTCCATGGAGCAGATCTGAATGACGTTGCCTGCGGAGTCCCGCATGACTTCGAACTCAATCTCTTTCCAGCCGGAAATGCAGCGCTCCACCAGAATCTCTCCCACACGGGAGGCGTAAATGCCCCGGGCGGCAATTTCCCGCAGGGAGGCCTCGTCGTAGGCTATGCCGCCGCCGGTGCCGCCCAGGGTGTAGGCGGGGCGGACAATGACAGGGTAGGAGATGGAATTGGCGAAGTCCACCGCATCCTCCACCGTATTGACCACCACGGAGGTGACGCAGGGCTGGTGGATGGATTCCATGCAGTCCTTGAAGCCCTGGCGGTCCTCCGCCTTGCGAATGGACTCAGCGGAGGTGCCCAGCATCTTGACATGATACTTTTCCAGGATGCCCTGTTCGCACAGGGCCATGGCCAGGTTCAGCCCCACCTGACCGCCCAGAGTGGGCAGGATGGAGTCAGGGCGCTCCGCCACGATGATCTGCTCCAGGGAGGCCACGTTCAAAGGCTCGATATAAACATGATCGGCAATGTCCTTGTCAGTCATAATGGTTGCAGGATTGGAGTTGACCAGGACAACCTCAATGCCCTCCTCTTTCAGGGCGCGGCAGGCCTGGGTGCCTGCATAGTCAAACTCAGCGGCCTGACCGATGATAATGGGGCCGGAACCGATGACCAGAACTTTTTTGATGTTTGGATTCTTAGGCATTCTGCTCAGCCTCCTTTGCGCGTTTGTCGTCAATCATTTCCAGGAACTTGTCAAACAGATACTCGGTATCCTTGGGGCCGGGATTTGCCTCGGGGTGGAACTGAACGGTAAAGATGCGCTTGTTCTTGTACTCCAGACCCTCACAGGTGCCGTCGTTGACGTTGACGTGGGAGACAGAGGCGATCTCGGGATTCACTGTTTCGCTCTGCACCACATAGCCGTGATTCTGGGATGTGATGAACACCCGGCCGGCCCGGATGTCCCGGACGGGGTGGTTTGCGCCCCGATGGCCGTAGGTCAGGCGGCAGGTGGTGGCACCGGTGGCCAGCGCCATCAGCTGATGGCCCAGGCAGACGGCAAAGATGGGGATATCAGAGTCGTAAAGTTTTTTGATTTCAGCAATGACCTCCACATTGTCGGCGGGATCGCCGGGGCCGTTGGAGAGCATAATGCCATCATAGCTGCCCTTCAGGATATCCTTGGCCTTGGTATTGTAGGGGAGAAGGGTCACATTGCAGCCCCTTGCATTCAAGCAGCGGGTCATGTTGATCTTCTCGCCGATGTCCAGCAAAGCGATATTATATTTGGCGTTTTCAGCAGGAAAATACTGAGCAGTTTTGGTGGAGACCCGCTCCACAGTACCTTGGACACGATAAGCCTTAATTCTGTCCAAAGCCTCATTGATAGAAAAATTCTCCGCGCAGGTGATCATGCCGTTCATGGTGCCCTGATTGCGGAGGATTTTTGTGATAGCCCGGGTATCAATACCCTGAATACCAACAATATGATATTTTTTCAAATAATCGTCAAGGGTGCCCTCGTTGCGGAAGTTGCTGCCGCGGGGAGAAAGATGGCGAACGATAAATGCCTCAGGCCATGCCTGAACGGATTCATCATCAATGCTGTTGACACCATAATTACCAATAAGAGGATATGACATAACGATACCCTGACCAGCATAAGAAGGATCTGTCAAAATCTCCTGATAACCTACCATGGATGTGTTGAAAACCATTTCACAGACACGATCTTCTGTGCTGCCAATGCTTTCACCAACAAAAACCTGCCCGTTCTCAAGAATCAAGCTTGCTTTCATGCTAGATATCCCGCCTTTCCGAATGTTTCTATAAATGAGCATGTCCCTTTGCAGACTGACCCATTTAATTTATCTTTCTAATTTTAACGTAAAACGACAGAAAACGCAAGATGTGTTTTCCGCCTAAATTTGGTGGGATTTGCTGGATTATTTTGATACATGAATGATCTTGCGGAATTCCGCATATACTGGATTTTAGCAAAGGGGGAAAAACAATGGCTATTGCATTGATCCGGACGGTGTTGATCTATCTATTGTTGATTGCGGGAATTCGCCTGATGGGAAAGCGTCAGGTGGGAGAGTTGGAGCCCTCTGAGCTGGTTCTGGCGCTGCTCATCAGCGATTTGGCAGTGGTGCCCATGCAGGATTTTGGAGTACCGCTGCTGGCGGGCGTGATCCCAATCATCACTCTTTTGAGCATTACGATGATCCTATCTGTTCTTATTATGAAAAATATTCGGCTCCGAAAGCTGCTCTGCGGCACCCCGACCATTGTGGTTCAGGACGGAAAGCTGCTGCCCCGGGAGATGAATCAGGTTCGCATGTCCATTGACGAGCTGATGGAGGAGCTGCGGCTCCAGGGTGTTACAGATTTTAAAACGGTGAAGTATGCCATTTTGGAGACCAGCGGTCAGATTTCTGTTCTGCGCTATCAGAGCGAACAGCCGGTCTCAGCGGCTCAGTTTGGGGCCAATCCAGTGGAAACCGGCTTGCCCATCGTTTTGATCAGCGACGGGCGGCTGATGGAGGAGCATCTGAAATGGAGAGGCCTGGATCAAAATTGGTTGGAAAAGCAGCTGAAAAAGCATGGCTTCAAAAGATATAAAGAGGTATTTCTGATGACCATTGACGAACAGGATCAGGTCTATATCATTCCAAAGGAGGAAACCTGACTTTGAAACGAGTTACCATTGCGGTCCTGATCCTTTTGGGTGTACTTGTGGCTTCGGTCGGGAACGGAATCTATTTGACCAGAAGTACACAAGAGGTTTCGGCGCTCCTTGAAAAGACGACGGCTGCCATCGGGGAGGAGGATTGGGCGTCCGCCCTCACCTTGACAGAGGAAGCGGAACAGTGTTGGATGGCTGCGAACTTTTATCACCATATTGTTTTGCATGTGGATTCTCTGGAGGAGATTTCCGTCGGTTTTGGGGAGCTTCGCCAATTCCTGCAGGCCCAGGATGAAGCGGAGGCTGCTGTTGCCTCTGATCGCCTGGCGAACAGGCTCCGTATGACTGCGTATGCAGAACAGCTTCGCCTTGAAAATATTTTTTAAACGATAAATTTGAAAAGCACGGTGCGGCTGCATCGTGCTTCCAGTTAGTGCTGTTACCCTAAGGAGTATCCCAAATTATGTGTAAAGTCCGAAGTAAGGCGTAAAACAGAGCAAGAATGTATGGTTAGGGAGGGCGGCGTGTCCGGCCTCCCTTGTCCACAGTATAAGCGGGAAACGGGATGTATGTCAAGGGCGGCGGCACCAGCCGAATTTTGTATGCGTCCACAGGCTGTCCTCGTTGACCGCCATAATGTCATACATCATCTGCGCCTGCCACTCCTGGGCGGTGCGTCCGGTTTTGTTGTAAAGGTCAACCGCCTCCTGCCCCAGCGTCGATTCATACTCCAGCACGAAGGATGCGGTGGGGGTCTGGCGCCCGGTTCTTGCTTTGCTCACATTTGTCTGCTCTTCCCTCCTGAAATCGGCATAACAAAAGCACGGTGCAGCTGCATCGTGCTTCATTCGTCAAATAAATGGTGTAATATCTTTGACGTCTTTCAAAAATTGTTTTGCTTTTTCCAGCAACGAGTTATCGAAGATGTATGCAATACCCTTTGGCGTGATTTC
>CAZVVH010000095.1:0-7926 GCA_964630475.1 uncultured Oscillospiraceae bacterium
GGGTGATAGAGGTATTTTCGCTCTTTCGCGCGATTTTATCCATCTCGTCGATATAAATAATCCCGCGCTCGGCCAGCTCCACATCATAGTCGGCAGCCTGCACCAGGCGGAGGAGGATATTCTCCACATCATCGCCCACATAGCCGGCCTCAGTCAATGTGGTGGCGTCCGCAATGGCGAAGGGCACCTTCAGCACCCGGGCCAGGGTCTGGGCAATCAGGGTCTTGCCGCAGCCAGTGGGGCCCATGAGAAGGATGTTGCTCTTCTGCAGCTCGATATCCTCATTCCCACCGTAGTAGATGCGCTTATAGTGATTATAGACGGCCACGGACAGAGCAACCTTTGCTTTCTCCTGGCCAACCACATACTGATCCAGCACTGCCTTGATTTCCCGGGGCGACGGAATCTCCCCCGGCATCTCCAGAGATGAATCCAGGTCATCACGGTCATCGTCATCGGAGAGAATGTCAAGGCAAACCTTCACACACTCGTTGCAGATATATGCGCCGGGACCGGCGATCAATCGGTTAACCTGGTCCTGGCTTTTGCCGCAGAAGGAGCAATATACTCCCCTGCCATTTTCGTTTTTTGCCATTATCCTTCCTCTTTCAAACACACCGTAAGGGAGCAAGGAAAACACCTCACTCCCTTCCGGAAACTACAGGGTTATCTCTGATGAATCACCTGGTCGATGAGACCGTACTCAAGGGCTTCGTTGGCGGACATCCAGTGGTCCCGCTCGCTGTCCCGCTTGATCTGCTCCACAGGCTTTCCGGTGTTCTGGGACAAGATCTCATTCAGGTTCTTCTTAATTCTCAGGAAATGCTCCACGTCAATTTCCATATCGGTTACCTTGCCCTGGGTACCGGCAGAGGGCTGGTGAATCATAATCTCGGAGTTCGGCAATGCGATTCTCTTTCCCTTGGTGCCGGAGGACAGAAGGAACGCGCCCATGCTGGCAGCCATGCCGATGCAGATGGTGGAAACATCGCACTTGATATACTGCATAGTGTCATAGATCGCCATACCCGAAGTGACAGAGCCACCGGGGCTGTTGATGTAGAACTGAATGTCCTTGTCCGGATCCTGGGCCTCCAGGAAGAGCATCTGGGCCACCACCAGGCTGGCAGTGGTGTCGTTCACTTCCTCAGAGAGGAAGATAATGCGGTCGCTCAGCAGGCGGGAGAAGATGTCATAGGATCTCTCGCCGCGGTTGGTCTGCTCAACAACATAGGGTACTAAACTCATAGTGAAACTCCTTTTCATTAGCGGCTTTGCCGCCCGGGTTATCCTGGCGGCGGTACTACACGCCATTATATCCGAATGGTGGAAAATTATTCCTCGGAAGCGGGAACCTCTTCAGCAGCAGGCTCCTCCGCCACGGCGGTGCTGTAAACCAGCTCCTGGGCCTTCTTCAGCAGGATCTCGTTCTTCACATCCGCCTCGGGGATCCGGGCGCGCACCTCTTCCTCAGGACGGTCATACTTCTCAGCCAGGCTTGCATACTCAGCAGCCAGCTCTTCCTCGGAGACCTCCATGCTCTCTGCCTCGGCCACAGCGCCGAAGGCCAGGTTGGACTGGATCTCCCGAAGTGCGCCCACCTTTGCCTGCTGGCGCAGCTCCTCCATGGTCATGCCCATCATCTGCAGATACTGCTCGAAGGTGAAGCTCTGGCCCTGGAACTGGGAGGCATAGTTCTCGATCATCTGATCCGCCTCGAAATCCACCATGGTCTCGGGGATCTCAGTCTCCATACCGGAGATCAGCTTGGACAGGATCGCATCCTTAAAGGATCGCTCGGACTCCTCCGTGCGGCGCTCCTCCAGCTTCTTGGCCAGGTCAGCCTTCAGCTCATCCAGGGTGTCGAACTCGGAGACGTCCTTGGCAAACTCATCATCCACCACAGGAGGAATGGTGGCCTTGACCTCATGGACGGTGACCTTAAAGACCACGGCGGCGCCGTTCAAATCCTCCACACCATACTGCTCGGGGAAGGTGACGTTGATTTCCTTGGTCTCGCCGGCGCTCATGCCCACAACCTGCTCCTCAAAGCCGGGGATGAAGGAACCGGAGCCAAGCTCCAGGGAATAGTTCTCCCCCTTGCCGCCCTCGAAGGGAACGCCGTCCTTGAAGCCCTCGAAATCGATGACTGCGGTATCGCCGTTCTCTGCTGCGCGCTCAACCGTCTCCTGACGGGAAGCCTGGCGGATCTTGGGAGCCAGCTCGTTCTGGATGTCCTCCTCCGTGACCTCCACAGGGGCCTTGGGAGCGGACAGACCCTTATACTCGCCGATCTTAGCCACGGGCTTCACGCCGATGGTAGCCTTGAAGGTAAAGCCCTCGGGGCCGGGGACACCCTCCATATCCACCTTCGGATAGCCGACCATATCCAGGCCGGACTCTTTGACAGCGGCGGTCAAAGCCTCGGGATAAATATCATTGATGGCATCTTCATAGAAAACAGCGGAGCCATACATCTGCTCAATCAGCTTACGGGGAGCCTTGCCCTTGCGGAAACCGGGGATCTGAATGCGGGACTTCTGACGGTTATAAACCTTCTGGATGGCTGCGTCAAACTCATCCGCGGTGACCTCGATGGTCAGGACAGCAGTGCTTTTCTCCTGCTTTTCAACATTTTTCAGATTCATTGTTTGTTCCTCCTGTAAAAGGCCGAAGCTGGCCTGATTTTATATATTTTTTCGCAAATGCACTAACTTTAATATTTTATCAGATAATTCTCAAAGTTTCCATACTTATTTCAAATTATTCTAATATTTTTTTCGGGACAAAATTCAGATAGTCCGCAGCCACCAGGTAATACTCCACCGTTCCCTGCCTGCCCTCAATGGCAAGCCGGTGGCTTCCGCCGTGGAGGTGGCCGTAACAGCAGGCCCTTACCTGGTACCGCTCCAGCAAATCCACAATCTCCTGACAGCGGTATCCCTGGTACAAGGGCGGATAGTGAAGGAAGCACAGCTTCTCCCGATCCCCCGCCGCTTTCAGAGAGGTTTCCAGCCGGATCAGCTCCCGGTGAAACACCTTTTCGTTATGGGGCTGCTGCTCCTCATCCAGGAACCAGCCCCGAGTACCGCAGAGGGCCACATCACCGTAGAAGTGGCAATTATTGTGGAGAAGCTCGAAGGTCTGAAAGCCCTCCTCCGCGAAAAACTTCTTCATCTTGCTGGCGGTGGTCCACCAGTAGTCATGGTTGCCCTTGAGGAGAAGCTTTTTCCTGCCGGGAAGGCGATCCAGGAAGCGAAAGTCCTCCCGAACCTCGTCAAAATTCATCCCCCAGGAAAGGTCACCGCAGAGCACCACCGTGTCCTCCGGCCCCACCACAGAGAAGCCTTTCTTCAGCTTCTCCACATAGCCCACCCAGTTTCCACCAAATACCTCCATGGGCTTATTGACGGTCAGGGACAGGTGTGGATCTCCAATCGCAAACAGTGCCATACTACTCCTTACTCCAGGAAGCCGAGTACGGTGTTCAGCATCTCGGTTTTCCCCACGCTGCCGTCAAAGCGGGGTGCCTTGGTTTTCAGGGAGGTCAGAGGCAGGGGGCCGGCGCAGCCGGTGACCTGGGTCAACTGATCCAGAGCCTCGGTGCCGGGGCGAACCTCCTCCACCCCCAGGGCGGGAAGCACCGCGTCACAGAACTTGAAGGGAGAGGCGGTAGAGACCACCACGGCGGGAGTCTGGTCGCCGGTCTCTGCCCGATACCCCTTCAGCACGTTGAAGGCAACGGCGGTGTGGGTATCAATCAGGTAATTGTGCTCCTTCATCATGGCTCCAATGGTGGCCTTGGTTCCCTCGTCATCGCAATAGCCGGCGGAAAAGCTGTCCTGAATCCGGGCCAGAATATCGTCACTGACCTGATATTTGCCCGTGCTGTTCAGCTGGGCCATGTAGTCCCGAACTTGGGCGTCATTTTGGCCGGACAGCTGGAAGAGCAGCCGCTCCAGATTGGAGGAGATCAGAATATCCATGGACGGAGAGGTAGTGGTATAGAAGGTGCGGTTGCGGTCATAGCAGCCGGTCTTTAGGAAATCGGTCAGCACGTTGTTGGCATTGGAGGCACAGATCAGCCGGTTCACCGGAAGGCCCATCTGCTTTGCATAGTAGCAGGCCAAGATGTTGCCGAAGTTGCCGGTGGGCACACAGACGTTGATAGAATCCCCCATACAGACCTTACCATCCCGCACTAGGTCGCAGTAAGCGGAGATGTAATACACCACCTGGGGCAGCACACGGCCCCAGTTGATGGAGTTAGCAGAGGAGAGGAAATAGCCCCGCTGGGCCAGGGTCTCCCGCAGCTCCTCGTCGGAGAACAGGGTTTTCACGCCGGCCTGGGCATCGTCAAAGTTGCCCACAATGGCGCAGACCCCCACGTTCTCCCCCTCCTGGGTGCGCATTTGCAGCTTCTGCACGTCGGAGACACCGTTTTCAGGATAGAATACCAGAATGCGGGTGCGGTCCACATCCTTAAACCCTTCCAGGGCGGCCTTGCCGGTGTCACCGGAGGTTGCCACCAGGATGCAGACGGTCTTGCTCTCCTCCGTCTTGGTTAAGGAGGCAGTCAGCAGATAGGGCAGCATTTGCAGGGCCATATCCTTGAAAGCGCTGGTGGGGCCATGCCACAGCTCCAGAGACCAGGTGTTCCCATCCACCTGATGGAGGGGCGCCACAGCGGCGGTATCAAACTTTTGGGTGGAGTAGGCCTTGGCGGCAAAGCCCTCCAACTCCTCCTGGGAAAACCCCTCCAGGAACAGCTTCATCACATAGACCGCCCGCTGCTGGTAGGTCATGCCGGTCAGAGCGTCCAGCGCCCCCTGGGGAAGCCGGGGCAGCTCCACGGGAGTAAAGAGTCCGCCATCCCGGGCCAAGCCCATGGCGATGGCCTGGGCTGCGTCATAACGGAGAGACTTATCCCTTGTGCTCACATATTTCATAGTTGTCTCACTGTCCTCATCATATTATTGAAAAAGAGGTCTTGTACCAGCTCCTCGGAATAATTCCGGCGCAGGAGCAGCTCATAAAAGTCCGCCCAGCTCCAGATGCCGGTCCAGCCCCGGGGCAGGCTCTCACAGCCGTCCCAGTCACCGCCCAAGGCCACGGTTTTCTCCCCTCCCAGGGAGAGGAAGTGCTCCAGGTGCCGCAGCAGGTCCAGCTGTGTCACTTCACCCTCGCCGATAAAGCGGGTGTATCCGTTCAAGCCCACGATTCCTTGATTCTTTATTATGGCCCGAAATTGTTCATCCGTCAAGTTGCGGGAATGAAAATAGGTGTTTTTGCTATTAGAATGAGTTGCAATAATGGGTTTTTTGGCAGTTTCGATTACATCCCAGAACCCTGCCTCGGAGAGATGGGAAACATCAGGCAGCATGCCCAGCCTTTCCATCTCCTGGACAAAGGCCACTCCCAACGGAGACAGCCCCCGTTCCGGTTCCTGTACATTGGTGCCGGACAAGGCGTTGGCGTTGTTCCAGGTGATATTTACCGCCCGGACACCCATGTCATAGGCCTTGCGGAGTAGCTCGATGCTGCAGCCCAGAAGCTCGCCGCCCTCCACGGAGAGGATGGCCGCCTGCTTGCCTGCGGCAAAGGCGGCGTCGATGTCCTCCCCGGTGCGGCACTGAACTATCCGGTCCCGGAACCGCTCCATCTCCCGGCAAAAGGTCTGGTAATAGCGGTCCAGCAGGACCTCCGGTTCCTCTGTAGTCCTGGCGGAGTTCCAAAAAAAGGCGAAGAACTGGGCCACCTGAGCCACCGGTTCCACGCGATCCAGATCCCACTGGCCGCCGGTACCGCCGATATGGGCGCCTGGCTTCCAGACCGCCCGCATAATGGTGTCACAATGTCCGTCAAAAATTCTAATCATGTCTTATGTCCCCTCAATCCAAACTGAAATCTCTATTTAATTCTATTGAAACGCATCCTCATAATATTCGATCTCCGCTTCCCCATTTGCCAGGAGGTAAACCTCCGCCACGTCAAACCGGGGCTGCTTGTCAAGCTCCCGTTGGGAGAGGTACATCAGGGCGGTCCGGCGGAGCCTGTCCTGTTTTGCCGGGGTGACGGCCTCCCGGGGGGATGAGAACCGGCTGTTCCTCCGCAGCTTGACCTCCACAAAGGCCAGATACTCCCTCGTTTCCGCGATCAGGTCGATCTCTCCCCAGCGGCTGTGGTAGTTCCGGGCCAGAATGGTGTAACCCCGCCCCTCCAAATAGGCGGCGGTCAGGCTCTCCCCTCTCCGGCCTAAAGTCTCTGTGCCCCTCATAGATTCTTCAAAAAAGTCCTGCGGTGGACCGGGCTGGGGCCATATTCCCGCAGAAGCTGGTAGTGCAGCTTGGTACCGTAGCCCTTGTGCTTGGCGAACTGGTACTGGGGGTAGAGCTTGTCCAGCTCTTCCATGTAATGATCCCGGGCCACCTTTGCCAGAATAGAGGCCGCCGCAATGGACGCAGAGCAGGAATCCCCTTTCACAATGGTTCGGTTGGGCATCTGAATGGAAATTTTGCTGCCCCGGTTCCGGTTGCCGTCGATCAGGGCCATGTCGGGCTTTATCAAAAGCTGGTCGATGGCCCGATTCATGGCCAGCATCCGGCAATTTAGGATGTCCAGCTCATCAATCTCCTGGGCAGTGGCGGTGCCGATGGCCCAGCAGAGGGCCGCCTCTCGGATCTGCCCAAAGAGCACCTCCCGGCGCTTGGGGGTCACCTTCTTGCTGTCGTTCAGATAGGGCAGCTCAAGGCCCTCGGGCAGAATCACCGCCGCGGCATAAACGTCCCCCGCCAGGGGACCGGCCCCCGCCTCATCCACGCCGCAGACAACAGAAATCCCCTCCGCAAAGCAGCTCCGCTCGATTTCCCACAGGTCACTCATGGCTGAACTCCTCCGGCGTTTCCAAAGTAAAGCGGCCCAGCTTTCCGGAGCGGTAATCGTCCAGCACCATCCGGGCGGTCCGCTCCAGATTTACCTCGCCGCCGGAGATCAGGAAGCCCCGCTTCCGGCCTACCAGCTCCAGGACCTCCCAGCCCTTGAATTCCTGGGGCAGCTTGATCTTGTAGCTGGTCTCAATGGCCTGGGGATAGCGGTGGGCCAGCACATCCATCAGCTCAAAGGCCAGATCCTCAATATCCAGCACATCATCCTTAATGGCACCGGTAAAGGCCAGGCGCATAGCCACGTTCTGATCCTCGAACTTGGGCCACAGGATACCGGGGGTATCCAGCAGCTCCAGCCCCCGGTCGATGGTCACCCACTGCTTGCCCCGGGTGACGCCGGGGCGGTTCTCCGCCTTGGCAGACTTCCGCTTTGCCACCTTGTTGATAAAGGTAGATTTGCCCACGTTGGGCACCCCCACCACCATAGCGCGGACTGGCCGCCCCACCAGGCCCTTGGCCTGCCAGGCGGCGATCTGATCCTTCAAAACGCTCTTCACGGCGGCGGAGAACTGGCTGACGCCGGCACCGGACTTGGCGTTGGTCTCCATGACATACCAGTCGCGGGTCTTAAAATACGCCCCCCATGCCTTGTTCATGGCGGGGTCAGCCTGGTCCGCCCGGTTCAGCAGGATCATCCGGGGCTTTCCACTGGTCAGCTGGTCCATATCCGGGTTCCGGCTGGACACGGGGATCCGGGCATCAATGACCTCCACCACAATATCCACCAGCTTGATGTCCGCCTCGATTTGGCGGCGGGTCTTGGTGTGGTGGCCGGGAAAATACTGTATATTCTGCATCTGATTTACCTCATGTGTCAAATATATGCTTTTTCACAGGAAATTAGTATAATACTGTTTCTCAATAAATGCTTTATTGAGAAACCCGTGTGCTACGCACACTTGCATCGTGCAATTGCACGCTGCGCCGTCTCATAAAAACTTAACGCACTTCGTGCTATAAAAAGCTTTTCAAGCTTTTTAAT
>CAZVVH010000096.1:0-1110 GCA_964630475.1 uncultured Oscillospiraceae bacterium
AAAATTTTCGTTTGGAAATTTCTGCCGTCCTGCGCTTTTATTTTTGGCTATTTTTTGATATACTACATCATACAATATTTTGAAAAGGGAGAGAACGGCATGCATACGCAAAAAGGAAACCCCAAGCAGGCCCTTTTGAAGGCCTACAACAAGGTGGCGGGACCAACTCCCTCCCCCCTTCGTGGAATCTACGATGTGGTCACTGTCTATCTGGACCGGGGGATCCCCCGCTCCTCTGCGGCGCTGTCCTACTATTTGATCTTCACCTTTTTTCCCCTGCTCATTATGGTTAACGCCATCCTCTCCCTGATGAACGAGACGCCGGACGCCATCCTCTCTTTGATTCAGCGGTATCTTCCCGAGGATATTACCGAGCTGCTGAGCAACTACTTCTCCTATATCACCCAGAACAACTCCATCGCGCTGCTGGTGGCCAGCATCGTGCTCATTCTGACCAGTGCTTCGGCGGCCTTTCGCACCATTATGCGCTCTAATAACGAGATCTTCCGGAACAACTCCCTTTCCTCCGTGGTCCGCATGCTGATTTCCATTATTATGCCCATCCTGCTCATCCTGGTACTCTATCTCTCCATGGTAATCCTGCTGACGGGTAGCTGGTTTATCCATTTCCTGGAGCGGGTTCTAAAGATCTCCCTCCATCTGGATCACTGGGACTGGGTCCGCTTTCTGGTTATGTTCGCCATGATCTTCTTCTTCCTGGCGGCGCTGTACCGGGTCACCCTGCCCGCAGGGAAATCCCATCCCCCGGTGCTGCTGGGCGCCTTTTGGGCCTCGGTGGTCCTCCTCCTTGCCAGTATCGTGTTCGCCTATTTTATCAGCACCTCCAGCCGATACTCCATCGTGTATGGCTCCCTGGCCTCTCTGATGATCCTGCTGCTGTGGCTCTATCTGATCTCCAATGTGATCTTTTTGGGCAACATTCTCAATTACGTGGTCTACTGTCACCGCCGGGCGAAGGAGACCGGCTCCCGGCTGGGCACTTTGTAACGGGACCGCAGCCGGCAAACAAAACCAGGTCCATCCAAAGCTTAAGCCGTCCGCTCGGAAATGAACGGACGGCTTTCTCATTCATTGGTCTTGGCTGCACCC
>CAZVVH010000096.1:1210-7871 GCA_964630475.1 uncultured Oscillospiraceae bacterium
GGCGCTGGCCGCCCTCGTGGGGAGGCTTACTCCCCTGGGCCTTCTGAGGCTGCTCCTGCTTGCCGCCCTCCTCGTTGGCGGGCTGCTGCTTCTTAGGACGCTGACGGCGCTGCTGGTTGGGCTGGCCCTCCTTTTTCTGGAGCTGGGCCTGCTCCTGCTTGGTGGCTTTTTTTCGGGGCCGGTTATGATAGCTGCTGCCCTGGGCGGACTTTTCCGCCTTTTCCGTCACCACAGGCGCTTCGGCGAGCGCTGTTGTCCCCTCCACAGGGGCCTTGGGCTGGGCAATGCTGGAGGGAACCTCCCCAAAGGGATCTCCCTTGCGCTCTGAACTCCGGGGGCGAACCGGGGTGGGGGGCGCCGTTTGACGGAGGTGAAGCTCCTTCACCACCGGCTCCTCCAGCTCATATCCCTCGGGGCGCTTCCCCTTGCCAGACCGGATCACCTTGATGTCCTCGCAGGGATAGTTCTGGGCGCTGTCCGGGCTTTGATCCAGGCGAACCCGCACCTGCTCCCGCAGTAGGTTTACGGCGCAGACCGTGCCCACGCCGTCCGGCGTCTCCACCAGGGAATCGTTCTTGGGGCAGCGCTTCAGCGCGTCCTCATAGGCCTCCTGTTCATATTTCAGGCAGCACATCAGCCTGCCGCAGGCACCGGAGATTTTCACCGGATTCAAGGACAGATTCTGGGTCTTTGCCATTTTGATGGACACGGGCTGGAAGTCCTCCAGGAATTCGGAACAGCAGAAGGGCCGTCCGCAGACGCCCAGGCCCCCCAGCATCTTTGCCTCGTCCCGGACTCCGATCTGGCGCAGCTCAATGCGGGTGTGGAACACACTGGCCAGGTCCTTCACCAGGTCCCGGAAGTCCACCCGGCCATCGGAAGTGAAGAAGAATAGGATCTTGCTTCCCTCGAAGTTGTACTCCACCTCCACCAGCTTCATATCCAGGCCGTGCTCCGCAATCTTCTTTTCGCAGATCTCAAAAGCACGGGCTTCCTTCTTCTTATTCTGTTCCAGGGTCTGTTCGTCCTCAGAGGTGGCGGCTCTCAGCACCGGCCGCAGGGGAGAGACCAGCGTCATTTCATCCACCAGGCTGTTGCCCTGGGTACATTCGCCAAATTCCACTCCCCGGGCGGTTTCAATAATCACGTTCTGACCGGGGTGAAACTGCATCCCGTTCGGATTAAAATAGTATTCTTTTCCGCCATTTTTAAAGCGGACGCTGATAATTTCGGTCATAATTGTTCTCCTACAAGGCAGAGCTTCTCCCTCTGCCCGATCATAAAATCGCGTTGGCGCAGGACACGGTCAGCCATCCCAGCAGATGGCCTCCCCCCGCATTGCCCTCCAGGCGCCGAAGCGCCTCCTCCATGAGGCAGGACAGCTCCAGCAGCTGCGCCCGGTTCAGGCGGCTCAGGGATTCCGCCGTGCCGCCCCCAAGGCGGCCCGGAACCCCCGCTGAGAGAAGCAGCGCACTGTGCAGCCGCTCCCGGCACTTCTCGCAGAAGGCGGACAGCTCCTGCCGGGTTCGTTTCTCCTGGGCGGCCATAAAAACCGCCAGGCTCAGCTCATCCTTTGCCGCCAGGGCGGCGCAGAATTCCTCCGCCAGCCCCTCCGCAGCGGCGGCGGCCTCATCCTCCCGGGTTTCCAGCAGGGCAATGGCCTGTCCCACTACTCCGCCGCAGCGGTCCGCAGCCTGACGCAGCTCCTCTGCCGGCCGGTCCGGATAGCGGGCGGACAGCACCTCCATCAGCTCGGCTGGGGAAACCGGGGTCAGCTTTAACTCCTCGCACCGGGAGCGGATGGTAGGCAGCAACTGCCCCGCATGCTCGGTAAGAAAGAGGAACGCCGCATACTCCGGCCCCTCCTCCACCAGCTTCAGCAGCACATTCTGCACCTTTTCGCTGAGGGCGCCGGCGTTCTCAAACAGATAGACCTTTCGGTCCGCCTCGTTGGGACAGATGTAGGCGTCACTGCGCAGGTCTCTGGCTTCCTCCACCTTCAGCTCCCCGCCGTCGGGGACAACGATGATGTCCGGGTGGATTCGCTCCGCCGCCTTTCGACAGTTCAGGCAGCTGCCGCAGGGGCGCTCCCCCGGAGCGGAGCAGACCATGGCCTTGGCCACCCAGTTGGCCACTGTGTGGCGGCCGGAGCCGGCGGGGCCGCTGAAAATATAGGCGTGGCTCAGCGGCCGGCCCTCCAGCTGATGGTGGAGGGGGCCGTTGCCCTTCAAGGGAATCCGCTGGCTCATATGCGCTCAAACCGTTCCATGTCCACCACAAAGATGGTGGCCCCGCCTACCACAACCTCCACCGGCATGGAGGGGTAATAGCCAAAGGAATGCTCATCAGAAGGGGGACGGGTTTCCTCTCTCAGGTGGCAGGTGGCACGGACCACATCAATCACATCCTGCACCTTTTCCTCGTCAACCCCCACCATAAAGGTGACGTTGCTGGTCATCAGAAAGCCGCCGGTAGACGCCATGGAGGTGGCAGAGAATCCCGTTTTCAACAGCTCCTGCGTCAGGGTTGCGGCATCATCCTGGTTGACAATGGCAAAAATCAGTTTCATTGGATTCCGTTTCCCCTTTCCTTCAGTGTATCATCCTCCTCACAGAGGATATCTGCGCATTTTACTATATTATAGCCTATTTTCTGCAAATAGGCCAGATGTTTTTTCTCAATTCGCTCTCCCGGCGCAATCACCGGAACCCCGGGGGGATAGGGCGCAATTTGCCCCGCGGAAATCCGCCCCCGGCACTCCGCCAAGCTGCGCCGCTCCCGGGGACCGAACATGGCCTGCCGCAGGGAGCAGACCCGCTCCGGTGGGGCCGGCGGGGGAGGGAGAACCTCCCTGGGCCTTCCGCCAGGGGCTGCCCCGTCGATTTCTTTCAGCGCCGCCAGCAGCCGGCGGAACACCGCCCCGTCATCGGCGCAGGTGGTGATGCAGACCAGGTGGGACAGGTCGGCCATTTCCACATAGATCCCCAGTTGTTCTAGCCGTTCCGCCGCCTGAAAACCGGTATAGCCGGTTTGGGCGGTGGAGATCACCAGGCGGGCCGGGTCGCCGGTTTTCACCGGGCGGAAGCGGGTTTCCTCTGCCAGGGCCTGCCGGAAGGGGGGAAGCAGCTCCTCCACCAGGGTCCGGTAGCCGTTGTCCCCCTCCATCCATTCCAGGGTTTTGTCCAGGGCCGCCATCATCCAATAGCTGGGAGAGGAGGAGCCATAGATGCTGGCCGCCCGGCGTACCGCCTCCGGGGAAACGCCGTTATACAGTAGCAGCGCCGTCTGTCCCGGGGCGGGCAGCTCCTTGTGGGCGGAGATAATGGTCAGGTCCGCCCCTTGGCAACAGGGCGTGGGCAGGCCGATCCAGGGCAAATGTGCCCCATGGGCGCAGTCCACAATCAGCTTCATGCCCTTCTCGTGGCAGAAAGCCGAAATGCCTGGGATGTCTGAGATCACCCCGTAATAGGTGGGGGAGGTCAGGATCACCGCCCTGGCTTGGGGATAGGCCTGCCAGGCCTGTTCCACCAGCTCTCTGGTAATGGGGCCGGTGATCTCCTCTTTTTCATTCCAGGGGCGTTCCAAACAGACCGGGGTCATATCCAGCAGGGCCATTCCGTTCCACAGGGACCGGTGGATGCCTCGATCCGCCAGCACTGTGACCCCCGCCCCGCACAGGTGGAGGGCGGTGTGATTGCCCTGGGTGGAGCCTCCGGTGAGAAAGAGGCAGCCCTCCGCCCCCCAGCGTTTGGCCCAGAGCTGCTCCGCCTCCTCAATGGCGTCCCCGCCCTGGAACAGGTCCCCGGTGACTGAATGCTCGGTGCGGTCCAGAGCGGTCCAGTCCCCCAGGTTCAGCAGATCCCTTCCGTGGTGGCCGGGCATGTCCAGCCACAGGGGGGAGCGGTCCTTCAGGCTTTTTAATTGGTCATATAGGGGTGTGGGCATAGAACGCCTCCTGTCAGATGGGTTGTCCCTGTGCTTCCATTTTCTCCGCCAATTCCGTCAGATATTCCCAGCGCTCCAGTTTTGTTTCTAACGCCTCTTCCAGCTGGGTCTGTTGGGCGGTCAGCTCCTGCAGGGCCACATAGTCCGTGGCCTTGGCGGCCTGCTGGGCCTGATTTTCCGCCAGCCGGGCCTCCAGGGCGGCAATCTCCTCCTCGATGTGCTCGTATTCGAACTTCTCCTTGAAGGTGAATTTTAACCTCTGGGGCTTGGCGGCGGGACGCCCCTTCTTCTCCGCCTTTTCCACCTTGGGGGCCTTTTCCTCCCGGCGGCGGGATTCCAGATATTCCGTATATCCGCCGGGGCGGGGGGTCACCAGGCCGCCCCCCTCCACCGCAAAGGTGCGGCGGCAAACCCGATCCAGGAAATACCGGTCATGGGACACTGCCACCACCGCTCCGGGGAAGGTTTGCAGATAATCCTCCAAAATGGTCAGAGTGGGAATGTCCAGGTCATTGGTAGGCTCGTCCAGCAGCAGCACATTGGGAGCGGAGGCCAGCACCGCCAGCAAAAAGAGCCTGCGCCGCTCCCCGCCGGACAGCTTTCCGATGGGTGCGTATTGCAGCTCCCCGGAGAAGAGGAACTTTTCCATCAGCTTGGAGGCGGTCAGATTGCCCTCCTGGGTGGGAATGGAATTGCCGTTCTCCTTAATATAGTCGATGGCCCGCTGGGCGGGGTCCAGCTCCACACCCTCCTGGTCAAAGTAGCCGATTTTGACGGTATCCCCCCGGATGATTTCGCCGGAATCCGGCTCCAATCGGCCCGCCAGCAGGTTGAGCAGGGTGGACTTCCCCGCGCCATTGGGGCCTACAATGCCAATGCGGTCGTCCCGCAGCAGCATACAGTCAAACCCGGAGATGATCTGCCGGCCTCCCAGGGACTTGCTGACTTTGCGGAACTCGATGGTTTTCTTGCCCAGCCGGCTGGAAACCGCGGTGATCCGCTCCATTTCCAGATGATCCTCCGGGCCGGTCTGGGCCTTCAGGGCCTCATAGCGCTCCAACCGCTCCCGGCTCTTGGTGCCCCTGGCGCAGGGGCCTTGCAGCACCCAGGCCAGCTCCCGGCGCAGGGTGGCCTGACGCTTGCGCTCCATGGCTTGCTCCATCTCCAGCCGGGCGGCCCGGCCAGCCAGGTAGGAGGAATAACCCCCCTCGTAGCCGTAAATGGAGCCGTGGTCCACCTCCACCGTGCGGGTGGTCACCTGCTCCAGGAAATACCGGTCATGGGTGACCATAAGGAGGGCGCCCTTGAAGGCGTTTAATGTGGTCTCCAACCAGGCAATCATCTCCGCGTCCAGGTGGTTGGTTGGCTCGTCCAAAATGAGCACATCGCAGGGGTGCACCAGAGCAGAGGCCATGGCCACCCGCTTCCGCTGGCCACCGGAGAGATTTCCCATCCTTTGATCAAATTCCGGAACCCCCAGCCGGGTCAGAATGGTCTTTGCCTCATATTCGTTCAGCGCCCGGGCGTCCGGGGACAGCCCCGCAAACACCTGCTCCAACACGGTGTTCTCCGGGTCATAGTCCGGGGTCTGGGAGAGGTACTCCACCCGCACGTTGGGATCCCGGGTGACGGTGCCGGCATCCGGTTCCATGGCGGAGGCGGCCAGCTTCAGCAGGGTGGACTTCCCCGCGCCGTTGACGCCGATGACCCCGATGCGGTCCCCCTCGTTTAGATAGAGGGTCACGTCCCGGAGCAAAGTCCGGGTCCCGTAGGTTTTGAAAATGTGTTCCAGACGAAGCAGCATAGTTTGCCTCCTGAGTTTGAAATCGTAAATTTGATTATACGATTATACAATATGGCGGAGAAAAATACCATAGGCCTTTTTTCTTTCCCGCCCCTTTCCCTTGGTTCTGACAGTACCCTCCCGCTAAAATACAAGACAAAGGAGGGACGTTTTATGGCAAAGAAGCTGCTTTTTGTTCTGTGTGCGCTGACCCTGCTCCTGGGCGTGGGACAGGCTGTGGCGTTTACCTGTCTGGACCCTGCTGCCAGCGCCGTTCAGACGGTGGAAAAGCCGGAGCTGAAAACCCTGATCGGCACCGGCATCTGGTGGGGAAAAAGTGAGACGCTGGAGCGCAACGTGTCCCGGACAGGCCTGGAGGCGGCGGACGGGACGGAAAAAATCTGACCGCAGCTCTTGACGGCGGCGGGAAAACATGTTAAAGTGTGGAACAATAGGAAAGCGATGACAGGGAGGAGTAGGTGCGGCGCCCCCGTTTAGAGAGAGGATGGCTGGTGAAAATCCTCCGGAAGCTGTGCAGAAGGCCCCCTGGAGCTGCGGTCCCAACGCTGATAACGTCAGCCAGTAGGCGCCGCCGGTGTTCCCGCCGTTATCCGGGAGGCCGAAGTTCTCTTCGGACAGAGCGCGGGAAGTTCCCGAATTTAGGTGGTACCACGGACGTGTCATTGTTCGCCCTAAGCCAGATGGCTTAGAGCGATTTTTTTATTCTATCAAAGTGTTATTATAGATGAATTGGAGGAGTTCAGCATGGACAATCGACAGAAAACCATGGACAAAATCGTGGCCCTGTGCAAAAACAGAGGCTTTATCTTCGGCGGCAGTGAGATCTACGGCGGCCTGGCCAATACCTGGGACTACGGCCCCCTGGGCGTGGAGCTGAAAAACAATGTGAAAAAGGCATGGTGGAAGAAGTTC
>CAZVVH010000097.1:0-7827 GCA_964630475.1 uncultured Oscillospiraceae bacterium
TATAATCAAAGCAGTATGCCGGCTTTTCGGCAGCAGAAACGAGGTTTGACTTGGTATGGACCTGCCTGTTTTATATATTGTCATTCCCTGCTATAACGAGGAGCAGGTGCTGCCATTGACAGCACCGGAATTCTTGAGGGAACTGAATGACCTGATTAAAAAGGAGAAGATCAGCGGCGCCAGCCGGATCCTCTTTGTCAACGACGGTTCCAAGGACCGCACTTGGGAGATTATCTCCGGCCTGGCCCGGCAGGACGAGCACTTCATTGGGATCAGCCAGAGCCGCAACCGGGGCCATCAGAGCACCATTCTGGCAGGTATGATGGAGGCAAAGGATTGCTGTGATATGACCATCACCATCGACTGCGATGGGCAGGATGATATCACCGCCATGGAGCAGATGGTGGACGCCTATTGGGATGGCTGTGAGATTGTCTACGGCGTGCGGAGCCAGCGAAAGACGGACACCTTCTTCAAGCGGTTTACCGCGGAGAGCTTCTATAAGCTTCTCAACCGCATGGGGGCAGAGGTGGTCTATAACCACGCGGATTACCGGCTGGTCTCCTCCAGAGTGCTGAAGGAGTTCGAGAATTACAAAGAGGTAAATCTGTACCTTCGGGGCATGTTTCCCCTGGTGGGCTTTAAGAGCACCAGCGTATATTACGAGCGCAGCAAGCGGGTGGCCGGAGAGAGCCATTACCCTCTGAAAAAGATGCTGGGTCTGGCCTTTGACGGCATCACCTCCCTGTCTGTGAAGCCCATCCGGCTGATCACCGGACTGGGGATTCTGGTGGCCCTGGTGGGCTTTGTGGGTGTGATCTGGGCCATTGTGGAGGCCATCCTGGGGCATACTGTGGCAGGCTGGGCCAGCCTGGTCTGCGTGGTTTGCTTTATGGGCGGCATTCAGCTGATCTCCCTGGGCGTCATCGGGGAATATGTGGGCAAGATCTACATGGAGACCAAGGGGAGACCCCGCTATATCATCAGTGACCGCACCTGGGAGGAGAATTGCCCCGAGCAGGCGGACAAAAAATCAGGATAAGAGAGAGAAGCGTATGTTTCGAGTTATCAAAAAAGAAGGAAAAGCCCGGAGAGGGGCGTTCACCTGCGCCCATGGCATGGTCCAGACACCGGTGTTTATGAACGTGGGCACCCAGGGGGCCATTAAGGGCGGCGTGTCCGCCCTGGATCTGAAGGATTTGCACACCCAGATTGAGCTGTCCAACACCTATCACCTGCATCTGCGCCCCGGCGATGAGCTGGTGAAGGAGATGGGAGGACTGCACAAGTTCATGGGCTGGGACGGTCCCATCCTGACCGATTCCGGCGGCTTCCAGGTGTTTTCCCTGGCTGCCCTGCGCAACATCAAGGAGGAGGGCGTGACCTTTGCCTCCCACCTGGATGGTCACCGCATCTTCATGGGGCCGGAGGAATCCATGCAGATCCAGTCCAACCTGGGCAGCGACATTGCTATGGCCTTTGACGAGTGTGTGGAGAATCCCTCCCCCTACGACTATGTAAAAAAGTCCTGTGAGCGGACCTATCGCTGGCTGGGGCGCTGCGTAGCAGAGCACAAGCGGCTGAATGCCCAACCGGACTGCGTCAACCCGGAACAGCAGCTCTTTGGAATCAATCAGGGCGGCACCTATCCCGACCTGCGGGTCTGGCACATGAAGGAGATTGCCAAGCTGGACTGCGACGGCTTTGCCATCGGCGGACTGGCCGTGGGCGAGAGCACGGAAACCATGTATGAAATCATTGACCAGGTGGAGCCGCACATGCCCGAGGACAAGCCCCGCTACCTGATGGGGGTGGGCACCCCCTCCAACATCATAGAGGCGGTGGCCCGGGGAGTGGACTTCTTTGACTGCGTTATGCCTGCCCGGAACGCCCGCCATGGCAAGCTCTTCACATGGGAAGGAACCATGAACATCAAAAACGAAAAGTATAAGACAGACGAGCGGCCCCTGGACAGGCACTGCGATTGCCCGACCTGCCGGAATTTCTCCCGGGCCTATCTGCGCCATCTGTTCAAGGCAGAGGAGATGCTGGGCATGCGCCTGGCGGTCATGCACAATTTGTATTTCTACAATGACCTGCTGCAAAAAATTCGAGACGCCTTGGACGGGGGAACCTTTGAGGAGTTCCGGGCGGAGTATTCGGAAAAACTCGGCCAAAAAGTACAATGATTTTTTTCAGAACCCTTGCAAAAGGGGAAAAAGAACGATATAATAAATCTATCATGTGTTAGTGGAGGTATTTTTCCAAATGGATTCCAGTTTGCTTACAACGATTATCATGGTCGTAGTCCTGATCGCAATTTTCTACTTCATGCTGATTCGTCCGGAAAACAAGCGGAAGAAGGAAGCGGCGAACATGCGCAACAGCCTGACCGTGGGCGACGAGATCACCACCATCGGCGGTATCATCGGCACCATTTGCGCAGTGAAGGAGAATTCCATTGTCATTGAGACCGGTGCCGACCGCGTTCGCCTGGAGGTGACCAAGTGGGCAGTGGCCAACAAGGGTGTTCAGACTCAGGAAAACGCAAAGTAATTTTGCATGAAACAGGCCCTCTCCGCATAGATTCCTAGTGAATCGGAACGGAGAGGGCGTTGCATTGCCCTCACTGCCCAAACTTGCAGGGAGGGATTGCCTGTGGAAAAGCGGAAAGAGGAGGGAATGGAAAAATTCCTTCGGGTGATTTTGATTGGAATCGGGGTGGCCGCAGCAGCCTCACTGGGCCTGCTGTGTCTGGCGGCGGAGGTCTGCCTGCGGATGAACCTGGGGACCGGCGGGCCGGTGCTGACCGTCTGCGCCCTGAGCTGCCTGGTCGGAGGGATGACGGCGGCCAACCTGGGCGGCAGCCGGAAGCTGCCCGTTGCCTTGGCGGTGATGCTGGGGTGGTTTTTGGTTTGGCTGGTGATTGGATGTACCGGTGGCGGCACCATCGACACTGCGGAAGGGCTGCGCCACTTGGCGGCGGGATTGGCAGGCGGACTGTTCGGGGGAGTTTTGGCCGCCCATCGGAAAAAAAGCCGAAAGTGATTGAAATTCCTGCTTCCCTGTGATACAATAAAAACACATATATAACGGAGGAGGAGATTCCACATGAAGCATATTCAGACTTTGAACGGTGCTACCCTGAAGAACAGCGCCTGCAAGGGCGGCTGCGGCGAGTGCCAGACTTCCTGCCAGTCTGCTTGCAAGACTTCCTGCACGGTTGCAAACCAGAAGTGCGAGAACACCAACAAGTAATCTTGCGTTATTATGGCTCAGGTGGGCAAATGCTGCCTGCCTGAGCTTTTACGCTGACGCGGAGTGGAATGGCGCGGTCTGCGGTGAGGGTGGGCGTTTGTCCACCTTTTTCTTGTGCCCATTCCGAGTATACGAGATCAGGGCGGAATCCGCCTGAGAATACGAGAGGAGAAACCATTATGGTTCATACCTTTACAGCTCTGGGCGTCCATGTGGCCGTGGACGTCAACAGCGGCGCGGTTCATGTGCTGGACCAGATGCTGCTGGAACTGCTGGAGCAGGTTCAGCCCCCCATGGGCGAACGCTGTTCCGATGAGGTAAAGGCCCGGCTGAGCCAGTACGACCCCGCCGAGCTGGAAGAGGCCTGGGGCGAACTGAAGGAGCTGCAGGACAACGGTTTGCTCTTTGTGGAGGATGATTACATCAATCCTGCGGATGCTGTCCAGGAGGGCGCACCCATCAAAGCCCTGTGCCTGAATGTGGCCCACGACTGCAACCTGCGCTGCAAGTATTGCTTTGCCTCCCAGGGCGGCTATGGAACCGGAACCAAGCTGATGCCCCCCGAGGCCGCCAAGGCCGCCATTGACTTTGTGGTGGCCCATTCGGGAAAGCGCCGCAATATTGAAGTGGACTTTTTCGGCGGAGAGCCTCTCATGGCGCTGGATACCGTCAAGCAGACGGTGGAATATGCCCGCAGCCTGGAGGGACCGAAGAACAAGCATTTCCGCTTTACCATGACCACCAACGGCGTACTGCTGGATGACGAGAATACCGAGTTCTTCAACAAGGAGATGAAGAACTGTGTGCTCTCCCTGGACGGCCGCAAGGAAGTCAACGACGCCATGCGGGTGTTCCCCAACGGCGCTGGCAGCTATGATGCCATTCTGCCCCGCTTCAAGAAGCTGGTGGCAGGCCGGGGGGATCAGGAGTATTACCTGCGGGGCACCTTCACCCGTCAGAACCTGGACTTTGCCGCCGATGTGCAGCATATTGCGGAACAGGGCTTCGTCCATGTGTCCGTGGAGCCTTGTGTCGGCCCCAACGACGATCCCTTTGCCATCAAGGAGGAGGATCTGCCCCAGATTAAGGCGGAGTACGAGAAGCTGGCCCGCTATCTGCTGAAGCACCCGGAGACAAACTTCTTCCATTTCAACGTGGATCTGTCCCAAGGACCCTGTGTCATCAAGAGAATGCGGGGCTGCGGGGCTGGCGCGGAGTATGTGGCCATCACCCCCGAAGGAGATATTTATCCCTGTCACCAGTTTGTGGGCAAGCTGGAGTATAGGATGGGCAACGTGTTTGACAACACCTTCGACGTATCCATTGCAGACCAGTTTGCAAACCTGAACATCTATACCCGTGAGGATTGCAGGACCTGCTGGGCCAGATTCTACTGTTCCGGCGGCTGCTCTGCGGCCAACCTGAACGCCAACGGTGATCTGAGCAAGCCCGCTAAGGTGGGCTGTGAGATGCAGCGCAAGCGCTTGGAGTGCGCCATTGCCATGCAGGCCATCCGTTCCGGTATGGCGGAGATGCCCGACTGATTACATAGCGTAATCGGCAGAAGGACGGCCGGAGCGCAAATCTGGCGGCCTCCGGTGGGCCAGACCACAAGATATTGAATAGGAAAAGAGCGTCAGCCCGAGGCTGGCGCTCTTTCTGTCGAAATGATTACATAAATGTCGCAAACGCTTTGAAAAGCGGGAAAAGAATGACAAAATAGAAACAAAACTATTGCTTTTTCGTAGGAAACGCGGTAAGATAGAATAACAGCTGAAAAACAAGGAGGAATCCTTATGACTTATAAACGATTAGGTGTGATTGGCGGCGGCAACATGGCTCAGGCCATTCTGCGGGGTGCTGTCAATGAGGTGATTTGGGCGGATGAGATCTGCGTTGCCAACCCCCATTTGCAGAAGCTGGGCTTGCTGCGCAACCAGGGCATAAAGATCACCACGGACAATCGGGAGGCGGCGGCCTTTGGCGATGTGATCCTGTTGGCGGTGAAGCCCCAGGTTCTGGAAGAGGTTCTGACAGAGACGGAGGATCTGCTGGAGGGCAAGACGGTTCTCTCCATTGTTGCCGGCTGTTCCCGGAGCTGGCTGAAGGAGCGGCTGCCCAAGTCCAATATCATCTGTGCCATGCCCAACACCCCGCTGACCCTGGGCAAGGGGGCCACTGCCATTACGCCCATGGAGGATGTACCCAGAGCGGCCTACCGCTTTGCAAGCTCCCTGTTTATGAAAGCGGGCGGCGTCTTTATTGTGCCCGAGGATAAGATGAATGACATCATTCCGGTGAACGGCTCCAGTCCGGCGTTCTTCTTCCGCATTGCGGAGCTGATGGCCAGGGAGGCGGAGAACTACGGGATTCAGTATGAGATGGCGGTGATGATGGTGGCCCAGACCATGGCCGGCTCCGCCGAAATGATGCTGAAGTCGGGAAAGACCCCTGAGGAGCTGACCCGGGATGTCTGTTCCCCTGGTGGTACCACCCTGGCGGGCCTGACCGCCTTTGATGATCTGGACATGGCGGGGATCCTGAAGGAGACCTTTAAGCGCTGTATCGACCGGGCCAACGAGCTGGGCAAATAATCGTTCTGTTTGTCCACCCCATTGCATAGGATTGTCCCAGAGGTGAGGCGGATGAAAGAAACTCTGGTACGAACTGTGCGGCTGAAGCTGGGGGGCTTGGCCCCGGCAGCCGTTGTGCTGGCGGCCGCCTATACCCTGGGGGTGGTTCTGGGAGGCCTGACTGCCCGGGCCACAGAGGCGGAGGCGCTGTCCCGTTCCCTGGACAGCTGTCTGGAGGCTGTGCAGGCCGGAACCCTGAATGCGGAATGGCTGCCCCTGATTTGGAAATGCGTGCGCTTCCCGGCAGTGGTGTTCCTCTGTGGCTTTTCTGTCCTGGGACTGGCAGTGGTTCCGGTGGTTCTGGGAATGGAGGGGTTTACCCTGGCGTTTTCCGTCTCCGCGTTTCTCCGGGTATATGGCCTGGCCGGGTATCTTCCCGCCCTGGCCGCCTTTGGCTTGGGGGGCTTTGCCGCCATGCCCGCGCTGATGGTGCTGAGCCTGCAATGCTGGCAGGCCTCAGGACGGTTGGCAGAGCGGCTGAAAACGGGGAGAAGGACTTTGATTTATAATGCGGAGTACTGGGAGGGCTGTGCCTTGTGCGGCCTGTTGACGATTCTCAGGGTTTTGATAGAAAAATTTGCCGTACTGCCTTTGCTGGCGGCGGCGATTGAGAAAATGTGATTGTATTGAAAGAGAAAGAAACGCCTGCGCTGCTCCGGGCTTTTGAGCAGTATTTGAAAAGCGAAAAGGGCGCTGCGCCCAATACTCTGGCCTCCTATATGCGGGATCTGGAGCAGTTTTCTGACTGGCTGCAGCGGCGGGGGCTGGAGGACCTGCCCCATATGACAAGCAGCACTGTGCAGAGCTATGCCGCGTGGCTGGAGGGAAGGGGCAAAAGCCCGGCGACGGTGACCCGTTGCCTGGCTTCGGTGCGTTGCCTGTGCCGTTGGCTGTGCAAAAACGGGATCCGGGCGGACAATCCCGCGGAAGGGATCAAGACCAAGAAGGTGGAGAAGAAGCTGCCCTGCATCCTGACCAGCCAGGAGGTGGAGCGCCTGCTGGCCCAGCCCCAGTGCGTGGATGCCAAGGGCTGGAGAGACCATGCCATGCTGGAGCTGCTTTATGCCACCGGCATCCGCGTATCCGAATTGATTTCCCTGAACGTGAAGGATGTGAAGCTGAGCACCGCGGTGATCCACTGCGCCAGCCGCAATAAGGTGCGGGTGATCCCGGTCTATCCGGAGGCGGTGAAAGCGCTGCGGGACTATCTGCGCCGGGTGCGGCCCAGTATGGCGGCGCCGGGGGAGGAGGCCCTGTTCGTCAATGTGTCGGGGACCAGGATGACCCGCCAGGGCTTCTGGAAGATCATCAAGAGCTATCAGATCAAGGCGGGGATTGAGACAGAGATCACACCCCACACTCTGCGCCACTCCTTTGCGGCCCATTTGCTGGAAAACGGCGCGGATATCCAGGCTGTGCAGGAGATGCTGGGCCATGCGGAGTTGTCCACCACCCAGGTCTATGCCAAGGTGCTGGACAAGCGGCTGAAAGAGGTCTACAATCAGGCGCATCCCATGGCAAACTGACAGAACAAAGTAAATAAAAAGCAATTGCCCCCTGGCCTGACGCCGGGGGCAGCATTTTCGAGAAAATATAGCGAAAATCCCGTATCCGAAGGGATACGGGATTTGATATACCTGGATCACACGGCACGGGTGACCTTGCCGGAACGGAGGCATCTTGTGCAGACGTAAACATGAGTGGGGGTACCATTCACAATCGCCTTGACGCGCTTCACGTTGGGCTTCCAAGGTCTGTTGCTGCGTCTGTGGGAGTGGGACACCTTGATGCCGAACACAACGCCCTTGTCACAAAATTCGCACTTTGCCATTTCGCTCGAACCTCCTCGCTTTAAAACTAGAAATGCATCGAATAGTATATTAACAGAAAGTCCGGGAAAAAGCAAGGTTAAATTGAGAAAAAATCTATTTTTTCG
>CAZVVH010000098.1:0-7770 GCA_964630475.1 uncultured Oscillospiraceae bacterium
GCTGTCTCACCAAAAGGTGAGGCAGCCTCTGTTGCTTTTTTGTGACCATTCGGGGATTGAGCGGCGTGAAAACAACCCCTCCGGGTTTTGCTTTGCAAAACCCACCTCCCCTTGCACAGGGGAGGCTTTGGGCGGCGCCAAATTAGAAAAAACTGCCTTGAAAATTGACTCATTCTCAAGGCTCCCTTGTGTAAAGGGAGCCGTCTGCCGCCAGGCTGACTGATACTAGTTCTTGATAAAAAGCTGTCAAGCTTTTTAATCAGTTTTAGTATCAATTATCTGTGGCTGTTGAACAGCTTGAAGATGTCGTTGTAGGGATCGTTGCCATCGTCAGGGGCAGTAAAGGAAGTGCTTGCGGACTTAGGAGGCTCCTGGGCAGGGGCAGCCTCCGGTGCCTCCGAAGCCTTGGCTTCCTCGTCCTCGCCCTCATCGCCGTCACCCTTCTTGCCGAAGCCGGTAGCAATGACCGTGACGCGGATCTCATCCTCCAGGCTCTCATCAAAGGTGGCGCCGAAGATGATGTTTGCATCGGGATGGGCGGCCTGCTGCACCAGGGTGGCGCAGGTCTCCACCTCTTCCAAGCCGATGTCGGTGGAGCCGGTGACGTTGACCAGAACTCCCCGGGCGCCCTTGATGGAGGTCTCCAGCAGCGGAGAAGAAATGGCCATCATGGCAGCGGCCTCTGCCTTGTCCTTGCCATCCGCATGGCCCACACCCATGTGAGCCAGGCCAGCGTCCTTCATCACGGCGGTGACATCGGCAAAGTCCAAGTTGATGATGCCGGTCTGGGAAATCAGATCGGAAATGGACTGAACAGCCTGACGCAGCACGTCATCTGCAATCTCGAATGCGTTGGCAAAGGTGATCTTCTGGTCGCTGACCAGCTTCAGGCGCTCGTTGGGGATGACCACCAGCGCGTCCACCTTTTCCTTCAGCTCAGCGATGCCCTTTTCCGCCTGCTGCATTCTGCGGCGGCCCTCAAAGGGAAAGGGCTTGGTGACAACGCCCACGGTCAGGATGCCCATTTCCTTAGCCACCTCTGCCACAATGGGAGCGCCACCGGTGCCGGTGCCGCCGCCCATGCCGGCGGTGACAAACACCATGTTGGTGCCCTCCAGCACCTTGGACAGCTGGCTGCGGCTCTCCTCAGCGGCCTTGCGGCCCACCTCGGGGTTGGAGCCAGCGCCCCGGCCGCCAGTCAGCTTCTCACCAATCTGGATCACCTGAGAAGCAGAGGACACCTGCAGCGCCTGCTTATCTGTATTCACAGCAATAAACTCCACGCCAGTGGTTCCGGATGCCACCATGCGGTTTACTACATTGTTGCCGCCGCCGCCAACGCCGATGACCTTGATGTCAACAACGCTCTCGTTGGCACTTTCGATTGCAAAAGCCATATAATTTCTCCTCCTATGTGTATCATGTGTATCTAAAACACTCGAATTTCAAATTGATATACCTATTTCTTATTGTATCTCCAAAACGGTAAGGGGTCAAGAGAAAATAGAAGATTTTCCTCTCCATTTTTATACATTTACTCTGGAATGAAGTGCCATTCGTCCTCCAAAGTCAGGTCAATCAGGCCCTTTTCCTCATCATTTTGTTCTGCCAGCGCATTCACAATCCCCTGCATCGCCTGCACCTTATAATCGTAATCAGAGCCATAGGGGATCTTCACCCGATATTTATCCGTATACTGCATAATCAGGTAGCTGCCCTCACTCAGATCAATAGAGGAGGTATCCTCCAGCAGCCCCTCCTCCTCCAGGATGGTCAGAACGCCGACCAGGCCGTTGGCCTTCAGGCGATAGGCCGTATCCACCGTGAGCTGCGCGCCGCCGGTGGGGGCCAGCAGGCTGATACCAGTGACCTCAATCAGCCCTTCGTTTCCCTCTTTCATCTCCAGCAGCTTTCCCGAGGCGTCAATATACCAGTAGCCGTTGGAAATCCGGACCGCCGCCACAGGCTCACATTCCTCCACGGAAATATTCACCGTTCCGGGCAGGGTGCGCTGAATCTCCACATTGCCAATATAGGGCAGAACCTCAGACAGGGAAGCTTGCACCGAGAATTTGTTCATCAGGAACAGGTTGTCATTTTTCTCGATTCCGGAGGCCTCCACGATCTGAGCGTCCGTGTAGCGCTCGTTTCCCTCGACCGTCACCGCATCCACCCGGAAGAACGCCAGGGTTCCCACAATGACCGCCGCCGCCATCAGAATTCGGGCCACGATGGTATAAAGCAGGTCAAACCTGCCCTTTCTGCGGGCGTGGCGGGCCCGGGGCGGCTTGACGCGCTTCCGGCTGCGGATCTTTCCGCTGCGGTTTCCCGGCCCCGGTGCATTCTTTTTCGTTGTACTGCGCTTTTTTGCCATGTACAGGTTCTCCTCTTATCCTTCAATCGGGCAGACGCTTTACCTCAGCCCCCAGCTCCGTCAGGGTCCTTTCCAGTTCACAGTAACCCCGATCTACGTGGTGCAGGCCGGAGATCCTGCTCTCCCGTTCTGCGGCCAAAGCCGCCACGATCAGGGCCGCACCCCCTCTCAGGTCAGCGGCCTCCACCGCCGCACCGGAGAGCGTCTCCTTCCCGGTCACCACCGCAACCCGGTCCACCACCCGAATTTCCGCCCCCATACGGGTCAGCTCCCCCACATGGCGGAATCGGTTCTCAAACATGGTTTCCACAAATATGGTGCTCCCCCTGGCCAGGGTCATGGCCGCCATCAGGGGCGGCTGGGCATCGGTGGGGAAGCCCGGATAGGGCTGGGTCCGGATGGGCCGCACACTGCGCAGGGGCTTTTCTCTGGAGATCCAGATCCGATCCTCCTCCGTCCGGATTCGGCAGCCCGCCTCCCGCAGAATAGCGGTGACGGTGGACACCTGCCCCGGCACCGCGCCGGTCAGCAAGGCCTCTCCCCCGGCGGCGGCCACCGCCGCCATCCAGGTTGCCGCCACAATCCGGTCCGCAATGATGGTATGTTCACAGCCGTGAAGGGGTTTCCCCCCGGAGATCACCACAGTGGAGGTTCCCGCGCCGCGAACCTCCGCGCCCATGGCCCGCAGGAAGTTCTGCAAATCCACAATCTCCGGCTCCCGGGCCGCATTCTCAATGCGGACGGTTCCCCGCGCCGCCACAGCCGCCAGCATGGCATTTTCCGTGGCTCCCACGCTGGGAATGGAAAGGGTGATCTCACAGCTCCGGAGCGCCGGCGCGCGGCATTCCAAATCTCCGCCGCTTTCCAGGATCTCCGCGCCCATGGCCCGCAGGGCAGCCAGGTGGAGATCAATGGGCCTTGGCCCCAATTCACAGCCCCCGGGCATGGACAGCCGTCCCTCTCCCATCCGGGCCAAAATCGCCCCCAGGAAGATGACAGAGGAACGCATTTCCCGCATCAGCCGGTGGGGAATCTCCCATCGGCTCAAAGGCCGGGAGTCCACCGTGATCTGTGCCCCCTCCTGCTGCACCAAACAGCCCAGGTGGCGCAAAATTTCGATGGACGCATCCACATCGCTGAGCTGCGGGCAGTTATGTAACACACAGATATCATTGGCCAGAATTGTCGCCGCCAAAATGGGCAGCACGCTGTTCTTGGCCCCCTGAACGGGAACCGTTCCCCACAGCCTTCTTCCGCCCGCTACTAGCAATACACTCATATCCGCCCCTCCGCTTCCAATAATCTGTTTCCAGATCATTCTATGCGGGAACGGGTTTTTGTGCGCTTTTTATCTGCGGATCAGCGCAAACAGGGTCTGATAAATCTGCTCACTGGCGTCGCCGGTTTGCAGGCCCCGCAGGCTCTGGGCCATGGATTCCAACCGCTTCCCATCTGCCAGCAGCTGACAGGTGGTGTCATAGAGCAGCTTGGCGGAGCACTGAGGCTCCAGCAGCACCACGGCGCCGCCCCGCTCCTCCAGTACCCGGGCATTCTTCTCCTGATGATTGTTGGTCACGTTGGGAGATGGCACCAGGATGGATGGCTTGGCCAGGGCGGTGATCTCGCTGATGGTGGAGGCCCCCGCCCGGCTGATGGTCAGATCCGCCGCCGCCATCACCACTGCCATATCATAGATATATTCCCGGACATCCACATGGGAATCGTCCTTTAGGTCAATTCCCTTGGCAGCGATGCCGTCGGTCACACGCCGGTAATAGCGCTTGCCCACGCCGTAAATATGGTGGAAGGGCTGGCCGTCTTGCCATTCCAGCTCCACAAAATCCACCATCCGCTCGTTCATCACCTGGGCGCCGAGACTGCCCCAGCTGGTCAGCACCACCGGCTTATTGTCCGTGATGCCCAGCTTGGCCCGGGCCTCTTCCCGGGTCAGGTCAAAGAAGTCGCCCCGAACGGGAGTTCCGGTGACCACCACCTTTTCGGGATGCTGATAGTGCTGGCGGCTCTCCTCAAAGCCCACCATGACCTTATCAACATACTTAGACAGCATCTTGGTGGTCAGCCCGGGCACCGCGTTGGACTCATGCACGGCGGTGGGAATCCCCCGGCGAGCCGCTTCCCGCACCACAGGGTAGGAGGCATACCCTCCGGTGCCCACCACCAGATCGGGTTGGAACTCATCCAAGATCTGTTTTGCCTGTTTCTTAGACAGGCCCAGGTTGCGGATCGTTTTTAAATTGTGCTTAATGCCCGCTGGGGACAGAGAGCGATAGAAGGAGCTGATGGTCACCGTTCTGATCTCATAGCCCTCCCGGGGAACCAACCGTTCCTCCATGCCGCCGTCAGCGCCCACAAAGAGTACCTGGGCGCCGGGATTGCGCTGCTGAAACAGCCGGGCCAGTGCAACGGCCGGGTTGATATGTCCTGCGGTGCCGCCGCAGGTAAACAGAATCTTCATATACAAAACCTCAGTATGCTTGATCTATCAGGATTATTTCCCCGATTTGGAGGGACCGATCTGCCTGGAAATGGAGAGAATGATCCCCATCTCCGCCAACTGGATCACCAGCGCCGTGCCGCCATAGGAGAAGAAGGGCAGCGAGATCCCGGTGGTGGGGATCAGATTGGTCACCACCGCGATATTCAGGAACACCTGGGTGGCCAGCAGGGTGATAATACCCACCACCATCAGAGCGCCGAAGCGGTCTCTTGCGTGGAGGGACAGCCAATAGCCCCGAATCACCAGCAGAGCAAACAAGGTGATGATAATCAGGCAGCCTATATAGCCCAGCTCCTCCGCCACGATGGAGAAGATAAAGTCGTTATAGGCCTCAGGCAGATAGCCGTACTTCTGAATGCTCTGACCTAAGCCCTTGCCCAGCAGGCCGCCGGAACCCACGGCGTACAGGGACTGGATAATCTGGTAGGCGGTACTGCTGCTGCTCTCCTCCGCCCAGGGGTCCCGCCAGGTGGCAAGACGGGTGGCCATGTAGTCGGTCTGCGTCATAATAAAGGCCAAGCCTCCACCACCCACGATGATGGCGGCTGCGTACCAGTACCATCTAGTGCCGGCGGCAAACATGATGGAAGCGCCGGCGGCCAGAATCAGAATGGTGCCGGACATATGCGGCTCAAACAGCATGAGGACGGCCACCGCCATCAGGATAAACAGGTAGGGAAGCATCTCCCACAGGCCCACCCTATCCAGCCAGGCTCGGATTTCCTGGAAGGGGTGGGGCAGCTTCCGCCGAAAGGTGTGCAGTCCATCCTTACGGATACTCAGCTTCGCCGAGAAAAATAGGATCACGCCCAGCTTGGCAATCTCTGAGGGCTGGTATTCCGGCCCGAACACAATGAGCATTCTCAGCCAGCGTGTGGCCTTGTTGTGGGTCACACCCACGCCGGGTATAAGCACCAAAACCAAGGTGACAAAGGCCCCCAGCAGAACCAGCATGGACAGGGGGCGCCAGAAGTGATAATCAATACGGGAGACCAAATACATAACCGCCAGGCCGATTACCGCGTAAACGCCTTGCCTTTTAATAAAGTAATAGGCGTCATAGTTATATTTGGAGGAAATGGCGGCCGTTGCATAAGAGGCGGAGAACAGCATAATCAGTCCAATCACCAGCAGCATAATCACCAGCAGCAGGAATGGAAGATCCACAGGGCCTTTTGCCAACTGCCTGCGCTTTTCCGCGCGGAGCGTTCTATACTCCCGAAAGCTCAGGCCCTCAGAATCTCTTTCCCGATTTGCCATAGCTTCTCCTCCTTTCCATTCATGAAGAGTTCTTTGCTCATGGATTACAGTTTCCCCAAGATTCCAACCACAGCCAAGGCACAGGCCGCCAGCGTAACGCCGGAAAACACAAAAAACAGCTTATATTCGCTCCAGCCGCACATCTCAAAATGGTGATGCAAAGGCGCCATCTTGAAGATCCGCTTGCCGTGGGTGGCCTTGAAATAGGACACCTGAATGATGTCAGACAGGGTCTCGCAGATGTAAACGATGCCCACCAGGATCAAGATCAGCGGGATATCCAGCGCAAAGGCCAAGCCACAGACCAGGCCTCCCAGGAACAGGGAGCCGGTGTCCCCCATGAACACCTTGGCCGGGTGGAAGTTATAGATCAGGAAGGCACACAGGCCACCCAGCAGGGCGGAGGCCAGCACCCCCAGCTCGGTGTACTTCATCAGCTCAGCGGCCACGGTGAAAAACAGTGCCACAGGGATGGTCACACCGGCGGCCAGGCCGTCCACGCCGTCGGTCAGGTTCACAGAGTTGACACAGCCCACAATGATAAAGGCTGCCAAAACCAGATAGACCACAAGCGGCAGATTCCAGTATATATTAAAGAAGGGGATATACAGGTTTGTGCTCAGATATCCCCCATTGCGCAGGAGCACAATGAGCAAAATGGCGGCGGCCAGCTGCAGCAGGAACTTCTGCGCCGCAGTCAGGCCCTCGTTCTTATGATACTTTACCTTCATAAAGTCATCAATGAAGCCAATCACACCGAACACCAGGGCAAAGGCATAGACATACACCGCGCCGAAATCCCCCTTGCGCATATCCCCCATGCCGCAGGCCGCCATGGCGATGGCAATGGCCACAATGAATATGATGCCGCCCATAGTGGGGGTGCCCTGCTTGGACATGTGCCAAGTGGGGCCGTCCTCCTTGATGGACTGGCCCGCCTTCAGGCGGCGTAGCCAGGGAATGACCACCTTGCCCAGGGCAGCAGTCAAAATAAAGCTGATTACAAAGCTGATGATAATACAAGTCATGTTTCTGTTCCTTCCCGCCAGGCCTCTCTGTGAGGGCGCCGTCTCACTCTCGGGCGTTTCTTCTCTTCTGTTCCAGCCAACGTCGGATGATCCTCCGTTCATCGGTCGATGCCCCCGGCCGGTGGGTCCCGGAAATCACCAGCACGTCGCCGGCTCTCCCCTTTTCCAGCAGGACTTCCACGGCCTGCTCCGGTGTCTCCTGCCCGGAGACCACCTCATCGGCCAGGTCCTGGGCCACGGCGTTGATCAAGTTTGCCTCTCCGGGCGCCGTACTCCCCACCAGCAGGCGCAGCTTCCCCTGTTTCTCCCGCAGGGGGCGCAGGGTCATAAGCAGGCTTTCCATCTCCGCCGCCGTTGCCGACCGGTCCAAGACAATGCGGAAGGGCAGCTCGGATTTGAACTCCTCCAGGTGGCCGGGAAGCCCCGCCGCCTGCTCCACAGACCGGGCCAGGGAATCCAGCGGAAGCCCCAGGCTCAGCCCGCAGCCCAAGGCCGCCAAGCCCTGATACAGGTCATAGCCCCCCAGGACGGGCATCCGCACCCGGCGGATCTCCTTCCAGGTCAGGGCGTCAAACTCCGTCCGGGTGGGA
>CAZVVH010000099.1:0-7739 GCA_964630475.1 uncultured Oscillospiraceae bacterium
ACTTTGCCAACAAGATCTGGAACGCCTCCCGCTTCGTGATGATGAACCTGACCATTGAGAAAAATGGCCTGCCTGAGAAGCTGGAAATGGAGGATAAGTGGATCCTCTCCAAGTTGAATGGTGTTATCCGAGCGGTCACCGACAACCTGGAAAAGTATGAACTGGGCGTTGCCGCTCAGAACATCTATGATTTCGTTTGGGACAATTTCTGTGACTGGTATATTGAACTGACCAAGACCCGCCTGAATGGCGAGAATGCGGAGCAAAATCAGTCCGCCCAGCAGGTGCTCTGCTATGTGCTGACGGATATGCTGAAGCTTCTCCACCCCTTCATGCCCTTCCTCACTGAGGAGATTTATCAGGCCCTGCCCCATGAGGAGCCTTTCCTGATCGGCGCCCAGTGGCCGGAGTATCAGGAGGAACTGAACTTCCCCGAGGACGAAGCCGCTCTGGAAAAGGTTATGGAGGCCATCAAGGCTGTCCGTGCCCGCCGGGCGGAGATGAACGTGCCCCCCTCCAAGAAGGCACATCTGACCATCGTTACCGCCGATCCTTCCGTGTATCAGGCCGGCGAGAAGTTCCTGATGCGCTTGGCCTCCGCCAGCGCCCTGACCTTTGCGGAACAGGTCCCCGCTGATCTGACCGGCATGGTATCCTGCGTCACTGCGGACGCCAAGCTGTTCCTGCCCCTGGCAGAGCTGGTGGACCTGGCCAAGGAGAAGGCCCGCATTGAGAAGGAGCTGGAAAAGGCCCGCAAGAACCTGGAGGGCACCCGTAAGAAGCTCTCCAACCCCAACTTCGTCAGCAAGGCCCCCGAGACAGTCATTGCCGGCGTCCGGGAAACCGAAGCCAAGGCGGTTGCTCTGGTCAGCCAGCTGGAGGAGTCCCTGGCAAACCTGGGCAAATAACCAAAAGCGCAATGCCGCCGGAAACGGCGGCATTGTTTGTGACCATGGAGGTTCTCTATGACCTACGAAGAAGCACTAAACTATATTCACTCCACGCCCAACTTCACCCGGGGGCCGTCTCTGGAACGGATCCGCGGGCTATTGGCCCTGTTGGGCAATCCCCAGAAGGCGCTGCGCTTTGTCCACATTGGGGGCACCAATGGAAAAGGCTCCACTGCTGCCATGACCGCCTCCATTCTGCAGGCGGCGGGCTATCGAACCGGGTTGTATACCTCCCCCTATCTGGAACGGTTCAACGAGCGGATGTGCCTGAATGGACAGATGATTTCCGATGACGAGCTGGCTCAAGTGACCGGGCAGGTACGGGAAGCGGTGGAGCAGCTGGAAAAATTGGGAACGGAATCCCCCAATGAGTTCGAACGGGTGACGGCCATCGCCCTGTGCTGGTATGCGCAGAAAAGGGCGGAGATCGTGGTTCTGGAGGTGGGCTTGGGGGGCCGTTATGACGCCACCAACGTCATCGACCCGCCGGAGGCCTGTGCCATTACCTCCATTTCCTTGGATCATACTACTGTGCTGGGGGATACCGTGGAGGAGATTGCCCATGAAAAGGGCGGGATTTTGAAAAAAGGTTCCCTGTGTGTCCTCAGTCCGGATCAACCGGAGGGGGTGCGAAAGGTCATTCGACAGCTGGCCGGGGAGGCGGATGTTCCCCTGCTGGAGGCCAGCTCGGGCTGGATTTCCCATATCACCCAGAGCAGCCAGGGGCTGAGCTTTGTCTGGCTGGGACACCGGCTCTGCCTGCCCCTGCTGGGGGGATATCAGGCCCACAATGTCTGCACAGTGCTGGGCCTGGTGGAGTGCCTGCGTATGAAGGGCTGGGAAATCACGGACAGCGCGGTGGAGGAGGGTCTGGCCTCTGTCATCTGGCCGGGGCGGCTGGAACTGCTTTCGGGGAACATTCTGCTGGACTGCGGCCACAATCCCGGGGGAATCGGCGCCCTGTGCCGGGAGCTGGACACCACCTTCCGTGGCCGCCCAGTGGTGACGGTGATGGGGATGCTTCGGGATAAGGCTTTCCGGGAATGTCTGAGCGCAGTGGCGCAGCGGAGCCAGATGTTTTTTGCGGTTTCTCCGCCCAGCCCCAGGGCGCTGCCAGCGGAGCAGATCAGCCAGGTGGCTGCCGGGGTCTGCAAAAGAGTCATTCCCTGCGCCAGCATCCCGGAGGCGGTGGAGGCCGCCTGCGGAGGGATGCCGGAGGGCGGCCTGGTGGTGATCTGTGGTTCCATTCCGCTGGTGGGGGAGGCGCGGCAATATTTGACCCGGCGACAGCAACCAGCATAAATCACAAGTAAATCCGTTTATAATGAGCGTATCGAAAAACGATACGCTCATTTTTTGTGTGGAATGCAAGGAGGAAACAGGATATGTCAATCAGCGGTGAGGTTGTGGACCGGAATATGACGCTGCAAATCGGAGGGGAGATCGACCACCATCAGGTGAAGAAGCTGATGCAGGAGATCGACAGCAGAATTGATCTGCATATGCCCAGAAACCTGGTGTTGGATCTGAACGGGGTGACCTTTATGGACAGCTCAGGCATTGCGCTGCTGCTGCGGGCCTGGAAACGGATGCGGGAATTGGAGGGGACCACGGTGATTGTCCACGTTCCCGAGCAGGCCTTTCGGGTGCTTCGGGCAGCGGGGATAGATTGCATGATGGAAATACATTGAAGGGGGAGTTACATATGAGAGCCTACAATACAGTTACCATAGATTTTATCAGCCGCTCCGCCAACGAGGGGTTTGCCCGCTCGGCGGCGGTGTGCTTTGCCGCGCAGCTGGATCCCACGCTGGAGGAGGTCAACGACCTGAAAACAGCGGTCAGCGAGGCGGTGACCAACGCCATTGTCCACGGGTATCCAAACACCTATGGAAGGATCACCATGAAAATGAAGCTCTATGAAAACCGGATCGTTGAGATCCAGGTCAAAGACAGAGGAGTGGGAATCCCAGATATTGAGCAGGCGAAAACCCCGCTCTTTACCACCGGCGGCAGCGACCGCAGCGGCATGGGCTTCACCATTATGGAAAGCTTTACCGATGAAATGCGGGTAAAATCCGCCCCGGGAAAAGGGACCACGGTCATCCTGCGGAAGCGAATCGCCAGCCGGATGGGAGGAAACGGTTGAGCAATATGGCTCTGCTGGAGCAGGCCAGGCAGGGGGACAAGCAGGCCCGGGAGCGGATGGTGGAGGAGAATGTCCGGCTGATCTGGAGCATTGTGCGCCGGTTTACCGGCAGAGGGGTGGAGCAGGAGGATCTGTTTCAGCTGGGGTGCATTGGATTTCTCAAGGCCATTGACGGCTTTGATCCCGCCTATGGAACCTGCTTTTCCACCTATGCAGTGCCGAAGATTGCGGGGGAGATGCGGCGCTATCTCCGGGACAACGGCCTGATGAAGCTGGGACGAGGGCTTCAGGAGCAAAACGCGGCGGTCTGGCAGAAGCGCCGGGAATTCCTGGAGGAGCATGGGCGGGAGCCAACCCTGCTGGAACTGAACCAGCTGACCGGCCTTTCCGCCGAGGAACTGGCTCTGACCGAGAACAGCACTGGGCCGGTGCTCTCCCTTCAGGCGGAGACGGAGACTGGAGCCCCCCTGGCGGAGCTCCTCAGCGAGGAGGGGCAGGAGGAGCGTCTTTTGGAGCATATGGCCCTTCGGGAGGCCATCCGCAAGCTGCCTCAGCGGCAGCAGATGCTGATTTTCCTGCGGTATTTCCGGGACTTTACCCAGCAGAGAACGGCGAAGGTTTTGAACATCAGCCAGGTTCAGGTCTCCCGGCTGGAAAAGAAAGCCATTGAGCAGCTGAGAGAGCTGATTTAGCGGGACTGATACAAGAACCTGATCAAAACCGTCCAAAAGGCTCTGATAGGGCGAATCCCGTCCAGTCCTGCACGATGCCAGTGTGCGCAGCACACGGGTTTCTCGATGAAATACTTTAACCGAGAAACCGTAATGAGATGGTGTTGGGCGGTTGACAAATGGAGATGGACTTGCTAAAATAAAAAGAACAAAATGATAACAAAAATGTCGAAAAGATTTCGAGCCGGAAGAGAGATATCTTGAAAAACGAGGGATTACATAGCATGAAAATCAGAGAGAGAATCACCGCAATTTTGATCGCCGCAGCGATGACCGCAGGGCTGGCAGTTTCAGGGGCCTGGGCGGCCAGCTTTAATCCCGTGGTGGACACCATCACCACCAAGAGTGACAGCCGGATCCCTGCCTTAATATCGGCCATTGATCTGCAAAGTTTCACTTCGCCCACGGCGGAAAAGGTGGAATCCCTGATTTCCTACTTTATCTTTGATTCCAAGTACTCCGCCATTGGCGGCGATGCCTGGCCCTACACCAACGACACTATCTGGACCACATGCAGCGACGGCAATTATACGATCAGCGGCATCAACGGCAGCGGCTGTTTTGCCTATGCTAAGTTTGTGATGAATGTGATCTATGGCTGCACCGGCGAATTCATGAAAGAGGGAGAGGGCGCGGGAAAGATCACAGCTTCGGGCTTAGAGAATTTCCTGCGGACCAATGCCCAGGCCGGCGAGCATCTTCGTCTGGGCAACGTTCACTCTGTTCTCTTTATCTCCTGCGATGCCAATGGCTTTTATTACCTGGATACCTGGAGTGCTTATCATGTGACCCTCCACTATACCACCTTTGAGAAATTTGCCGCAGCATGCAACGACTCCAGCTCCTCTGTGGAGTTGGGCCTGTATAACGCAAATACCAATGTCAACGATGTTTCCAAGCAGCTGGAGGGCGGCAGCCAGGGGACCAATATCACCATTTCTCCCAACAATTATCCCTCTGGACAGCTGGTGAAGGGCAACTACTGCAACCTGACCGGCACCATCACCTCCAGCACGCCGATTACTTCCTTCGTCGGCACGATTTACAGCTCCGGCGGCACCATCATCCAGAGCAAGACAGAGCACCCAAACACAAAGACGGTGGATATTTCCACCAGCAGCATCAATCAGCTGAGCTTCGGCTCCCTGGCTGTGGGCAGCTATTATCTGGAATACGACGTGACCAATGAAAGCGGCAACCGGGTGATCTGGTCCAGCGATACCTTTACTGTCACCGATGCCCTGTCCACGCTCAGCATCAATCCGGTCAGCTATCCCAGCGGCACTTTTACCCCCAAACCCTATGACCTGACCGGAACGGTGACATCCAACTACGATATTACCTCCGTGGCGGGCTTTATCGACAATGAGAATGGCGATACCCTGTATACCGCCACCATTCTGAACATCAACGCCAAAGCCTTTAATATCGAAAATTCCGGCATCGATAATGCGCTGAAATTCGGTGAGCTGGCTCCCGGCGATTATTATCTGATCTACACTGCCTCCGACGTTTCCGGAAATTCCGTCACCTGGCGCAGCCCGGTGATCACGGTGCCCTCCAACGGGACCACAGAGCCGGTGGATCCCATAGATACCATTACCATTAAGCCCACCAGCTATCCCACCGGCAATATCAAAGCGGGGGCCTTCAGCCTGAAGGGAACCATTTCCTCCTCCGGCAGTAAGCTTACCACTGTAACAGGCAGCATTGTCCGTGCAAATGGTACCGTTTCGCAGACTGTAGAGGCTGCGGTGAACGCCAATAGCTTTGATATCTCCGGCAGCACCATCAATTCCAAGCTGAAATTCGGAAGCTTGTCTGCTGGCTACTACATGCTGGTTTATACAGCCACCAATGCCAACGGCATAACCGAAACCTGGACCAGCCCTGTCTTTGCAGTGTCCGGCAAAACGCTGTTTACCGATGTGACCAATACCGGTGACTGGTATTACGATTATGTATACGCCATGGCAGACAACGGCTTCCTGGCTGGCTATGACAATGGAAACGGAACCTATTCCTTTAAGCCTGCCAACTCTGTAACCCGTGCGGAGGCCATTGCCATCCTGTATCAGGTCTATAGCTCCGAGCATGGCCAGCCCGATCTCAGCGGAAAGACGGTGCCCTTTACCGATGTGTCCGCAAGCGCATGGTATCGCACCGCTGTGACCTGGGCATACAACGCAGGGGTGATCTCCGGAATGTCTGAGACCACCTTCGCCCCGGCGGGGACCCTGACCCGGGAGCAGTTTGCCGTGATCCTGCGCGCCTACGCGGGATACACCGGACATGATACCAGCAAGACCTCCGACCTGTCCGTCTTTACGGATCAGGGAAACATCAGCGACTATGCCAGGACCGCTATGTCCTGGGCCCATGCCCAGGGTTTGCTCAGCGGAATGGGCGACGGAACCATTGCGCCCAAGGGCGCTGTCAGCCGGGCACAGGCCGCCACCATCCTGTATTCTCTGAAAAAGAACGGACTTTCCTGACAATGAAACTCCGCCCCAGCCAATCGGCTGGGGCGGAAGAGCTTGTCGAAAAACCCGACAAGCCCTCTCGAAAATGCAAGCATTTTCTCGAACTTAGGCAGCTCGTGCCCCCAAAGGAGGCCACTCGCCGCGGCACACCCTGCTACAGCGCACGCGCTTCGCGCACACGTTTGCAGTTTGCAGGCTGAGGAGTAACGAATCCAAGGCACATGTCCTTGGATTCGTTGTGATTTGACTTGTTTCCGTCAGCAAGCTGACGGAACTCTGCGAGGCTCTTGCAGACTGAATTTTCAAAAGTGTCTTTTTCTACAGCCTGTCCGCCCCCGCCAACCGGCTGGGGCGGAATTTTTTGCTTATTTGAGGGTTTGCAAAGGAATCAGAAGCAGATCACATAGAGATAGGCTGCGTAGGCGGCCAGACAGACAGCGCCCTGCCAGCGCTGGAGCTTTTCGGATACCAAGGTGGGAAGAACCGCCAGACAGGAGATTCCCAGGCAAACGGGGATGTCCAGGGACAGGGTGGAGGCGGACACGGGAAGGGTTCCCTCGGAGACCAACACGCAGACCGGAAGAACCAGAGTCATATCAATGATGTTGGCGCCGATGATATTCCCCACGGAGAGGGAGGATTCATGCTTCCGGATGGCGGTGATGGTGGTCACCAGCTCGGGAAGGGAAGTGCCGATGGAAATGGCCGTCAGGGAGATGACCTTTTCCGAAATGCCGATCTGGCGGGCAATGGCGCTGCCATTGGACACCAGCAGCTGAGAGCCAACCACAATTGCTGCTGCACCCAGAATGAATTTCGTCAGGTTGGGGGCCAAATCCTCCCGGCGATATTTCCGATGGGCCTGGGCGTCCGGGGACCTTCGGCCGGAATGGAGGTTCTCCCCGATGAAGAGGATCAGAAGGAGCAGCAGCACGATGCTTCCGGGCAGGCCAAGCTCACCACCGCGGCTTCCGCCCCAGACAGCTAGGATCACAGTCAGGAAAAGGACCCCCTTGGGCAGGAAGGAGCTTCGCCTGGCAGCAGAGGGAATACAGAACACGCTGAGAGCGAAGATCAGGCCGGTGTTCGCGGTGACTGAGCCAATGGCGTTGCCGATGGCCATATCGATCTTCCCTTGGGAGGCGGCTATGCCGGAGACAAAAAGCTCTGGCAGAGTGGTGGCCAGGCTGACAATTGTGGCCCCCACCACAAATTTGGGAACCCCGGATACCTCCGCCATCCAGGCGGCGGCGTCCACAAAGGCATCGCCGCCCTTGATAATCAGAATCAGCCCGGCGATAAAGAGAAGTAAAAGAATCCATGTGCTGTTCATGTTTGATCACCCCAGAACGCATTTGATCTGTTCCATGATATGGAGCTTGACCCCAATTCATACATTTTATAAGAGAAAAGAGGGTTTGTCAAA
>CAZVVH010000100.1:0-7632 GCA_964630475.1 uncultured Oscillospiraceae bacterium
CCTTCAGGGCCTTCGCAAAGCCCCGGAAGAGCAGGGAGAGAATGACGCCGGAGTTGCCTCTGGCCCCCCGCAGCAGGGCGCTGGCGTTGACGGAGGCGGCCTTGCCGATCTCAGCGGGCTGCTTTTTGGCCAGCTCGGCGGCGGCAGTGCCGATGGTCAGACTCATGTTGGTGCCGGTGTCGCCGTCAGGTACGGGGAAAACGTTCAAATCATTGATGACCTGCTTTTGCAGATTCAGAGAGGCGGAGGCATGGATCACCATCTGGCAGAAAATAGAGCCGTCAATTGTTTTTTTCATTGTCTTTCTTCCTTCCAAAGCAGTCATTTAACCCAACAGCATGGAGTCCACGCAGACATCCACGTTCTGAACTGCAGTGCCGGTGGCCTGGCTGACCTTGTATTTCACTTCGTTCATAATCGAGCGGCAGAGGGCGGTCAGGTTCACGCCATTGTCCACGATGATGTGAAGCTCGATGGAGACGGAGTTATCCTCGTTATAGATAATCTTCACGCCCTTGGACATGGATTCCCGCCGCAGCAGGTGAACCAGACCGTCGGTCTTGGAGCGGACTGCCATGCCTTTTACGCCAAAGCAGTTGATCGCGGCAGCGCCGGCCACGTTTGTGAACACGTCGTTGCTGATGGAGATCTGACCGTTCAGGGTTTCAAATTTCATGCGATATCTTCCTTTCCACACAGCGGCCACATTTTGGAACAGGAGCGGGCCGCAGGCATTCGGTTTCATGTTATGTATTGTATTCCATTTTGCAGGAAAATACAAGAATAAATCTGGATTTCACGGGGAATTCCGGACGGAAAGTAAAGAAGTTAGGGAAAAACCGAGCAGCGGCCCCTTGAGTTTCAAAATAATATGTGTTAGCATCAAGATAAGAAAAACATCTGGAGGCGCCGGATATGAAATTTTTGCACTGTTCTGACCTGCACCTGGGACGCCGGCTTCACGGCTATTCCCTGCTGGAGGATCAGGCCTATATTCTGGATCAGATTTTACAGCTGGCCCAGGCCAGGGAGGTGGACGCCCTGCTGATCGCCGGGGACATCTATGACCGCAGCGACCCCTCCGCCGAGGCGGTGAAGCTGCTGGATCAATTCCTGACCCGGGCAGCGGACACCGGGATCGCCTGTCTGCTGACCGCGGGCAACCACGATTCGCCCCAGCGGGTGGCCTATGGCAGTCAGTTGATGAAGGCCCGGGGGATTTATGTGTCTCCGGTGCTTTCCGGTCCGCTGGAGCCGGTGACGCTGGAGGATGCGTTTGGCCCGGTGGATTTTTACCTGCTCCCCTTCCTGAAGCCCGCCCATGTCCGGGCTGTCTGGCCGGAGGAGGAAATCCAGGACTACACCCAGGCGGTGACCGCTGTCCTGGCCCATTCGCAGGTGGCCCGGGGGCGCAGAAGGGTGCTGGCGGCCCATCAGTTTGTGGTTTGCGGCGGACGGGAGCCGGGGTGCAGCGACTCGGAAACCCTGTCCGTGGGCGGGCTGGATCAGGTGGAGGCTTCCGCCTTTGACGGCTTTGACTATGTGGCCCTGGGCCATATTCACGGGCCTCAGAGCATTGACCGGGAGACGGTGCGCTATTCCGGTTCCCCGTTGAAATACTCCATCTCCGAGTGGCAGCAGCAGAAGTCAGTGGTGCTGGTGACCCTGGGGGCACAGGGGGTGGAGAACCTGGAACTGCTACCCCTGCATCCCCGGCGGGACCTGCGGCAAATTCAGGGGCCGTTGGAGACCCTGATCTCCCCGGCGGTGTATTCCCAGGTCAACCGGGAGGACTACCTCCATGTGATCCTTACCGATCACAACCCCATGGATCCCATGCAGCGGCTGAACACGGTCTATCCGAATGTGCTGAAGCTGGACCTGGTGGGGGCGGGGGAGACGGAAGGGTTACCGGAGGCGGAGCCGCCGGAACAGAGGGACCCGGCCCAGCTGTTTTCCGCGTTTTTTCAGCAGCAGACGGGAGCGGCGCCGGACGAGGAGAGCGCTCGGCTCATTGCCCGGCTGCTCAGCGAGGAGGTGTAACCCGTGAGACCGATTCAATTGACCATGAGCGCCTTTGGCCCCTTTGCCAAGGAGACGGTGGTGGATTTTACTCGCTTTTCCCAGGGCGGGCTGTATCTGATCACCGGGGACACCGGCGCAGGTAAAACCACCATCTTTGATGCTATCACCTTTGCCCTGTACGGCACTGCCAGCGGAACCGACCGCCAGGGGAGCATGCTCCGCAGCGATTATGCCGAGCCGGGGACAGAGACCTTTGTTACGCTCATTTTTACCCATCGGGGGATCCCCTATTCCATCACCCGCAATCCGGATTATCAAAGGCCCAAGAAAAAGGGCAGCGGCCTTATCACTCAGAAGAGCGGCGCCACTTTGATTGAGGCGGACAGCGGCGCCGTGCTGGCCGCCAAATCCACGGAGGCCACAGAAAAGATCACGGAGCTTCTGGGCATCGACGTGAACCAGTTCCGGCAGATTGTAATGATTGCCCAGGGGGATTTCCGCAGACTGCTCCAGGCGGACAGCCGGGAGCGGGCGGATATCCTGCGCAGGCTGTTTAATACCGGGCACATCCAGCGCTTTCAGCGGCGGCTCCGGGAGCTGGCGGAGGAGGAAAAGCGAAGCTATGAGGGGGTCCGGCAGCGGCTGCTGGGGGAGGCGGCCCGGATCCAGGCCCCGGAGGACAGCCCGGCTGTGGCGCTTCAAAGGCGGATTGGGCAGGAGGAAGGGGGAGCCTACCTGGTGGGCGGGCTGATCCCGCTGGCAGAGGAGCAAATCCAGGCGGATACCGCCGCCATTTCCCAGGCGGAGTGGGCCGGGGCGGCGCTGGCCCGGCAGCTTAAGGAGCTGGATGGGAGACTGGCCCTGGCCCGGGAGGCGGCGGAGCGCCAAAGGAAAATCTGCCAAAGTCAAGCGGAGGTGGCTCAGCTGACGGAACAGCAGAGCGCCCTGACTGCGGAAGCCGAGGCAGCAGCCCAGCGCCAGCCGGAGTTGGAGGAGAACCGAAAAAAGCTGGCCCGGGCGGAGGTGGAGCTGCCCCGCTATGAGAAGCTGAGCCAGGCGGAGGTACAACTGGGCCAAATGCAGGAGGTGCGGCAGGCGGCGGAAACCAACCTGACCCAGGTGCAGAAGGCGCTGGAGGAAAACAGCGCTTCCCAGTTGGCGCTGGAGGAATGGCTGGCTGCCTGTCAGGCCGCCGAGGTGGAGGCCGCCCAATGGAGCCACAAGCTGGAGCTGGCGGCGGACCGCAATGAGCGGATGGGCAGGCTGGGAGACGGCCTGGATGAGCTGAAGCGGGAGCGAAGGAAGCTGACCCGGCTGCAGGGGGAGTTCCAAACCGCCCTCCGGGCCAAGGAAGCCCAGAGCCAATTGACCCAGCGGGGCGAGCACCTGTTTCTGGCCAGTCAGGCGGGCCTGCTGGCGGAGACGCTGGTGGAGGGCCAGCCCTGCCCGGTCTGTGGCTCCATTCACCATCCCCTGCCTGCCGGGCGGGAGGAGGGCGCTCCCACCCAGGAGGCCCTGAACCGCATGAAGGAAGATCTGCGGAAGGCAGAGGGGGAGGCGGCGGACCGGTCCGTGGCAGCGGGGCGGCAGAAATCCAAGGTGGAAACCCTGGAGGAGAGCTTGTTCCGACAGGCGGCGGAGCTGATTCCGGGGGCAAAGCCGGACAACTGGTCCGCGCAGCTCTTCCCGGCCTGGGAGGCCAGCAACCGGGCAGAGGAGGAGGCGCGGCGGGAGAGCCTGGCCGCCCGCCGCCGGGTACAGGAGAAACAAGAACTGACCAATCAGCTGGCCCAATGCCAGCAGGCGGCAAAGGAACTGGAGGAGCAGCGGGAGAACTGTCGGACCATGGGAACCCAGGCGGCGACCCAGGTGGAGGTGCTGTCCGAGACGGTGAAAACTCTGCGCCAGGGCCTTTCCTGTCCTGATGGGGTGACGGCAAAGCAGCGGGTGAGCTGGCTGAGACGGCAGGTGGAGGAGCTGGAAGGGCTGATTGCGGGCAAAAAAAGCGCCCTGCAAGACTGCACCCAGGCGCTGAAGCTGGCAGAGGGCACCCTGGCCGGCCTGCAAAGTCAGCAGAGTGCCGATCAGGAGACGGTGCTGGAGGAGCTGGAACAGTCCCGCAGCCAGTTGGAGGACCGACGGGGCTTGGCCGACCAGCAGCGGCTCCGGCTGACCGCCCGCAGAGATCGGAACCGGGAATGTGTCCAGGCCTTGAAGAAGCTGACCGGCGAGTTGGAGACGGAGCAGGCCCGGTGCGCCAGGCTGACCCTGCTGGCGGATACCGCCAACGGCAGCCTGAAGGGGGCCGCCAAGCTGGCCTTTGAGCAGTATTTGCAGGGGGCCTATTTCGACCGGATCCTGCAAGCGGCCAATCAGCGGTTCTTCAAGCTGTCCTCCGGACGGTTCAAGCTGGTGCGCAGCCGGCAGGCAGCTAACCAGCGCAGCCAGACCGGCCTGGATCTGAATGTGCTGGACTACTACACCGGCAGAGAGCGCAGCGTCAAGACCCTGTCCGGCGGGGAGAGCTTTTTGGCCTCCCTGGCGCTGGCCTTGGGCCTGTCCGATGTGATCCAGCGGGAAAGCGGCGGCATCAGGCTGGAGGCCATGTTTGTGGACGAGGGATTTGGCTCCCTGGACGAGGACGCGCTGGCCCAAGCCATCCAGGTGCTGACCCAGCTGGCAGGGGACAGCCGGACAGTGGGGATTATCTCCCATGTGACTGAGCTGCGGGAGAGCATTCCCAATCAGATCCAGGTGACCAGAACTCGTACCGGCAGCAGCCTGACCCAGAAAACAGAGGAATAATACTGTTTTTCAATGAAGGCATTTCATTGAGAAACCCGTGTGCAGCGCACCCTGGCATCGTGCGATTGCACACTGCGCCGTCTAATACTGCTTCTTCATAAAACCGTTAGGTTTTATGAAGAAGGAACCGCCAACGGCGCTTCCCTTTTGTGGCGAATCGCCACAAAAGTCGTCTCATACAGTTCTTAACGCACCTGCGGTGCTATAAAAAGGTTTTCAACCTTTTTAATAATAACTAGTATCATAAAAACGGAACGCACTTCGTGCTATAAAAAATACGGCCCGGAGAATTTATGTTCTCCGGGCCGTGCCAATTTGGGCTGAAAAATTATCTCATAAAGATCAGTTCATATTCCCTGGAGCCCATGCCCAGCTTTTCGGCATGCTCCAGCTGTTCCTTCCAGGTGGTGCCAGGGGTGGTGTTGACAAAGTGATCCCCCTGGTCCTGGAACGTCTCGCTGAGAATGGCGTCCATAAGCTGGGAGTTGGGCAGGGGCTTCGCCTGGATGCAGGCATCGGCACAGGCCTGATCCAGCGCCACGGGATCAAAGGAGGCGAACATGCCGATATCAGGCAGAATGGGGGCGTCATTCTCGGAATGACAGTCGCAGTTGGGGGAGATGTCCTGCACCAGGTTGATGTGGAAGCAGGGGCGGCCATAGGTGACCGCATGGGCGTACTCGGCCATTTTGCGGTTCAGGTCCGCGTTAGCGCTGGAATTGACGTTGTGGATGGCGTCGAAGTTACAGCCGCCAATGCAGCGGCCACAGCCCACGCACTTGGCCCAGTCGATGGAGGCCTTGCGGTTTTCATCGTAGGAGATGGCGCCCTGGGCGCACTCCCGCTGACAGAGCTTGCAGCCCCGGCATTTCTTCTGGTTGACCTCCGGCTTGCCGGAGTTGTGCTGCTCCATCTTGCCGGCCCGGCTGCCGCAGCCCATGCCGATGTTCTTGATGGCGCCGCCGAAGCCGGTGCACTCGTGGCCCTTGAAGTGGTTCAGGCTGATAAAAATATCCGCGTCCATAATGGCATGTCCGATTTTGGCTTCCTTGACGAATTCGCCATTGGGAACGGGAACCAGGGCCTCATCCGTGCCCTTCAGGCCGTCCGCAATGATGACATGGCAGCCAGTGGAAAAGGGGGAGAAGCCGTTGATGTAGGCGCAGTCCAGATGCTCCAGCGCGTTCTTCCGGGAACCGGGATAAAGAGTGTTGCAGTCGGTGAGGAAGGGCTTGCCCCCCAGTTCCTTCACCACGTCAACCACGGCCTTGGCGTAGTTGGGGCGAAGGTAGGCGATGTTTCCAAGCTCACCGAAGTGGATTTTAATGGCGACAAACTTCCCGTCAAAGTCGATCTGTCCGATGCCTGCCCGGCGGATCAGCTTTTGAAGCTTTTGGGGGAGAGGCGTGCCGTTGGTGGCCCGGAAGTCGGTATAATACACCTTGGATTTTTCCATAAAAAGGCTCCTTCCTTTGTAAACTGAAAGGGACAGGGTTACATAGCGTCGTGATCCAGATCCATATCCGCGTAATCGCAGGACTCGCTGGGCCTTCCGTAGCGGTGCCCCCGCACCATACGCTCATGGCAGTACAGCTTGCGGCTGGCCTCATAGCACTTGACGATGGCTTCCCAGTAATAGGCAATGGCGCAGACGCAGGCGGCCAAGGCAACGGCCGCAGCGATCAGTTTCAGGATCAGAGGTGGCATCTTTTCGTTCATGGCAATAATCCTCCAATTTAAAACGCAGGGTGGTAGATACACTTCCAGTTTACACAATCACGCCAGAAAATTCAACTGCAAAAAGAAGAAAATCTCGTGGAACGTATGGAAACAGGCGGACAGGACCACCGGCGAGAGGAAAAAGGCGTATCGCATACAAATTTTCTTGACAGTTGCCCTTGGAAACATTAAAATAGGAACGGATTGATTTGAAGAACTAAAGGGGTTGTTTTTCAATTTCAGTATCTGCGCTTTGTATCCGTAGATACCTTATCAATAAAATTCTGAATATAGGAGGTGTATGATTTACAAATGTCGCAACCGTTAGGTTATATTTTGACCGGCGTGATCATAGGATTGATTATGTTGGTCATTGGCGTGGTGGCCGGTGACAGTCGCCGGAAAAAGGCAGACAGCAATGAAATTGGTTCTGCTGAGGAACAGGCCACCCATATTCTTAACGACGCAATCAAGAGCGCCGAGGCGAAAAAGCGGGAGGCGCTGGTTGAGGCGAAGGAAGAGATCCAGCGAACCCGCAGCGAGAGCGAGCGCGAGATTAAGGAGCGCCGCAGCGAGCTGAGCAAGCAGGAACGCCGCCTGCAGCAGAAGGAGGAGAACCTGGACCGCAAGACGGACGCCATTGAGAAAAAGGACGAGCAGCTGTCAGGCAAGCTGGCCGCTGCCGAGGCGGAGCGTCAGGAGATTGCCCAGTTGAAGCGCAGCCAGGTGGAGGTGCTGGAACGGATTTCCGGCTACACCAGCGAGGAGGCCAAGGCTTACCTGATCGCCCAGCTGGAGTCTGAGGTCACCCATGAATCCGCCATGAAGATCAAGGAGATCGAGGCGAAGTTCAAGGAAGAGGCCGATACCCGGGCACGGGAGCTGATTGCTCTGGCGATCCAGCGCTGTGCCGCAGACCATGTTGCTGAAGTTACCGTTTCCGTGGTTCCCCTGCCCAATGATGAAATGAAGGGCCGGATCATTGGCCGTGAGGGCCGAAATATCCGCACCCTGGAAACGCTGACCGGCGCGGAGCTGATCATCGACGATACGCCGGAGGCCATCACCGTCTCCTGCTTCGAC